>NZ_JAUBTN010000037.1:0-25891 GCF_036705055.1 Microcoleus sp. CZ3-B2
GACTACTGACTACTGACTACTGACTACTGACTACTGACTACTGACTACTGACTACTGACTACTGACTACTGACTAATTAAGATTCTTCGTCCAAGTGTTCGGCGACTGCTCGATACAGTTCTAAAACGTGGCGATCGAGTAAACTATAAAAAACTTGTCTCCCAACTTTGCGATAACTTACCAACCGCAACGCCCGCAACGCCCGCAACTGGTGCGATACCGCCGATTCGCTCATACTTAAAGCCGCCGCCAAGTCGCACACGCACAATTCTTGATTTGCCAACACCGACACCAGCCGCAGCCGGTTCGCATCTCCCAAAAGACTGAAAAACTCTGCCATGCGCTGAGCTTTTGCCGTGTTGAGTACCTGTGTTTGCATTTCTCCAGCCCGGACGTTGTCAACTATATGCGGGCGATCGCACATTGGTGTATCATTTTTTCGATCGGGCTGAGCGATCGCTCCGTTAACAGCAGACTTCGGTGACATCTTTCCCCGGCTGGTTTTAATTCTCATTTTCATATTAGCGCTATTCGCTTACCTTTTGTTACAAAACTTTGACCTTTCCTTGACATAAATCTGAATATATGTTCACATATTAGTAGAGCGAAACAAACCCACCAAGAGAAAGTAAAATGACCACCGTCAACCAAATGAAATGCGCCTGTCCTTCTTGTTTGTGCGTTGTCACCCTCACAGAAGCCGTCGAAAAAAGCGGCAAGCACTATTGTTGCAGTGCTTGTGCTGACGGGCATCCTAACGGCAAGGGCTGCGGCCACACAGGCTGCGAGTGCCACAAATAAATATTTCGGTTCAGAATAGGTTCACTAACCGTAAAATATATCTCAAGGGAGATGCGAACAGCGCATTTCCCAATTTTTGTGCTTTTAGGTTAACTTAAGGTTAAAATACGGGTAATTAAAGGTTAAAATTCCCTTGACCGGCTAAGTACAAAGCGAAAAAGCAAAATTGTTGCCAGCGGAATACAATAAGAGTAAGTTAGCGTCGCGATACTAAGTGCAAAGACTGCTATTAATAGCAGAGACAGAACCAAAATTTGAATTAGGAGGGGCCTATGAAAGAGCGGGAAGATTTTTTACATCCTCGCAATCGCTACTACGGTGATTTTACGCCAGAAAACTTGGCATTTAATGCCAACTTGCAGGAGTTTGCTCAGAAAATAACTTATATTTGCTCGCTGGAAACAGGAGGAAAGATTAGCGCGGAGAAAGCTTATAAAGATATTAAGGCTCTTTGGAAAAACTTAAAATCCTCTAAGAAGCAATTGGGAATTGGCCAAAACCCCCCCACTAGCGATGATGAGGAAAACTCGCCTTAAATTCACCGCAGATGCAGCAAGTGCAATCGAAAACCCCTGCGATTGCGATAGCTGCGTTTTGCTGTGCACTCAGCAAATGTAGGGAGCTTTCGGGCGCACGTAGCTTAACCGTAGGGCCTGCACTGCACACCAACAATTTTAAGCTATAGCGGTTATCAAGCATTGTGAGGTATGCCCACGGAGGCCTATGCCCTATGCCGCATAGTACCTCATACCAGAGCACAGAAAGGCTATATATCGATAAATTCTGCGATTGCTTCCCTGTGTTTCACCAACCTCGCAATGACAGTAAATGTAATTGCTTGCTCAGCAAGTTTGTGGTGCGCGATGCACGCCCTAGGGGAGCAAAGTACAATTGCCGCCGAGTCCAGAAGTAATTGCACAAGTATTAGTTTTTAGCATTCCTTCGTAGGTATCAGCACCGGTGCCGGGGCCTCCTAACTCGTCGCTATAAAGTTCTTTGTCGGAAATTTTGACATGGGCTTCCCTCGCTACAGTCTCCATTAACTTGGGATTAGTTGTGGTTTCTACAAAAATTGTTGGCACTCCTGCAGTCTTAATTTCTGATGATAATTCCGCGATTCTTGCTGCTGCGGGCTGTTCTTCTGTGGTCACTCCTTGCAAAGCTCCAGCAATTTCTAAGCCGTAAGCATTGGCATAGTAACTCAGTGCATCGTGAGTTGTGACTAATTTGCGTTGGTTGGCCGGAATTGTCGCAATTTGTGCTTTAATCCAAGTATCTATTTTTATTAAATCATTTGTTAGTTTGGCGGCATTTGTGGTGTAAAGTTGAGCATTTTTTGGGGAAACTTTGATCAATTCGTCGCGAATTATTGCTACCATGCGGATGCCATTTTGAGGATTGTGCCAAACGTGAGGGTCGGGGACTTTTTCGTCGGTGGCTGGGGATTTTTGTTCTGCTTTTTCTTCCCCCGGTTCGTGTTCGTGTTCGCCCATTAGCGGTTTGGGAACGGCGAGTTCGTGTACGGCGATTTTGGGTGCGAGATTGCTGCTGGATTTAATTAATTTAATGATGCTTGGTTCGTGGTTGTAGCCACCGTATAAAAGCAAATTGCCCGTTTCAATGGCTTTGCGGTCTTCTGGCTTGGTTTGGTAGGCGTGGGGGTCTTCTCCGGGCTTAATTAGACAGGTGGTGTCGATCGAACTTTGGGCTATTTCCTTCGTTATATCGCAGATAACGCCAGTGGTGGCGACGACTTTCGGCAAGTTGGAGCCCTTACTTTGGGGCGTGGAATTGTTGGCTTGGGGGCCCAAACTGCACCCAACCAGCCCGAAACCCATTGCCAAAACCGCCGCACCGCAGAATCTGGGGGTTTTTCCGGTCAATCTTTGTAACATTTTTACCTCTGGAATGATAATCGTTATTACTTTTAGAGTTATCCTATTCTAGTAGCTACGAACAAGAATCGTTCTCAAAATCTGGAATTATGTTAGAAGTGCAAGATTTGGCTGTGAATTATCGAGGAATTTCGGCCCTCAACAGCGTGAATTTCCAGTTAGAACCCGGACAATTAACGGGGGTGTTCGGCCCCAACGGCGCGGGGAAAAGCACGATGGTGAAAGCGATGCTGGGATTGATCCCGGCCTGTCGGGGTTTGGTAAAATATCAGGGGCGGTTGTTGAAGGAACAGTTGTCGCGGGTGGCTTATGTGCCGCAGCGATCGCAAATTGACTGGGATTATCCGATTACTGTGCAAAATGCGGTGATGATGGCGCGGACTGTCCAGACTGGTTGGTTTCGCAGTTTCTCGAAGCAGTCGCAGGAATTGGTGAAAACTGCTTTGCTGCGGGTGGGAATGTGGGATTTGCGATCGCGGCAAATTGGCGAACTCTCCGGGGGACAGCAGCAGCGGATTTTCTTAGCAAGGGCGATCGCCCAACAAGCCGATTTATTCTTCTTCGACGAACCATTTAATGCGATCGACAAAGCAACAGAAGAAATTATCTTCGATATTTTTGCCGAACTCAAAGCCGAAAATAAAACCTTGCTAGTAATCAGCCACGATTTAGGAGAAACCTTAAAACAATACGATAATTTATTGTTACTCAACAAACGATTAATTGCCGCTGGAACCAGCCGGGAAGTCCTCACCGCAACCAATATTCAAAAAGCCTATGGATACGATTTCAGCTTAGTTGCAGCGTGAGACAAAGGGGAAGTTCCTTCTTCCTTCTTCCTTCGTGTCCTAGCGCTGACGCGCGGCTTCGCCTAAAGCGTCTTCGCGGTTCAATCATCTTCCATCATCCGTTAAATCCGTTGCCGAACTTCCTTCTTCTATAAATGTTAAATTTGCTGATTGAGCCACTAAAATTCGAGTTCATGCGAAATGCGATCGCCGTCGGCATTTTGCTAGGAATACTCTGCGCCGTAGTCGGCTCCTACTTAATTGTACAACAAATGGGAATGATGGTAGACATGATTGCCCATTCAGTATTAGCAGGATTGCCCGTTGCATTTTCCTTGGGCTTCAATATTTCCATCGGCGCATTTATCTCAGGAATTATCAGCGCGGTAATCATGGCGTGGATTCAATCGCAATCGCGCATAAAAATTGATGCAATTATGGCATTAATATTGTCTACATTTCTAGCAATTAGCGTCACGCTGATTAGCCTATTGCGGACAACCAAATTAGACTTAGACGGGTTTTTGTTCGGGAATATCTTGTCAGTTGCACCCGCTGACGTACAGCAGACTTTTATCATAACTTTGATAATTTTGGCGGCGGTTAAAATCTTTTACAAAGAACTGCTATTCTATACTTTTGACCCTTTGGGAGCGCAAGCGTCAGGTTTGCCGGTAAACTGGATTTACCTGGGAATGATTTCGGCAATTACGCTGACAATTGTGGCGAGTTTGCAAACTGTGGGGGCGCTGTTAGTAATTTCGCTATTAATCGGGCCGGGAATTACGGCGTATTTGTTGGTAAAAGAGTTACATTTAATGATGGGATTGGGAGCGCTTATTGGAATTGTAGCTAGCGTGGCTGGAATGTATTTTAGCTATTATTTGAATATGCCGTCTGGTGCGGCAATTGTATTAGTTGTGTTTGGGTTATTTTTAGTAGCTTTGCTGTTCAGTCCCAGTCAAGGAATTTTGACAAGAAAGAGAGGATAATAGTCCTATTCAGTGTAAACATTTTGATAAATCTCGCTGCTAGCTGAGTCTAGATCCCCCTAAATCCCCCTTAAGAAGGGGGACTTTGATCCTATCCGGTTCTCTCCTTTTGAAGGAGAACTTTGATATTTTCCGGTTCCCCCCTTTTTAAGGGGAGTAGGGGTCGAGTAGGGGGCAAGCTAAGGGGAGATCTGGGCCAGTCGTCAAACAAGAAAGTTATTACTACGTTTGACAGTAAGTTGACACCAATGCTTTTCAACCCGCCCTGCAAATATGCGTTTTTTACCAGAAAGCAACTGTCAACTGTCAACAGTCAACTGAAGCTTACTTAGCTTGACAATAGGTTTCATAAACCCCATCCAGCAGTAAATTAAGAGCAGAAGTTGCTTTCTCAGCAGCTAAAAGTGCTTCCTGTTGTGCTTCTTCAGTTTCACAAACCTGTAACAAAGCTTCGCGAGTGGCTTCGGAGTGGAACTCGTCGGCTTTTTCGTGAACTTGAAAGAAAGATAAAGCTGCTTGTGAATTGATGCCGTAAAATTCCTTTAAACCAGCGATTTTGGTTGTGGAAACTTCGGGGATTTGTGCTTCGTAAGCGTAAAGGGCTGCTAAACCTTTGGCGGGAGATTCGCTGCGGGCTAAGTCTTTGAGAATGCGGACGGATTCGGTGGTTTTTTCTAAGTGTTCGCGTTCGAGAACTGCATTTCTGTCTAAACCCAAACCTTCGGCAAAGCGCAGCCACAGTTCGGGGTGATTTGCTGCGCCTCTCTCTTCTTCTATCAGGTTTTCGAGGAGCATTTGACGAATTTTGATGTCGTCGCAGGCGGCGTGGGTAGCGCTGACGTAGGTGGGGAAGTTGTGGACTTGCAGGTAGTATTCTTGTGCATATTCTTGCAGCATGGCGATGTCTAGTTTGCCTTCGTTCCACATTTGGTAGAATGGGTGTTTCAGCAGGTGGTTTTGGTCGAGAATGCTGTTGAGTTGTTCGAGAAATTGCTGTTTGTTCATAATTGTCGATCGCCCTTTAAGGATAGTGCAGCAAACCTGCGATAAAATGGGTTAGTAGTGAGGAATTCAGTCCTTGACTAAAATGTTATCGTAATCTAGCATTTTGTCAAGACTAAATTTTCAATTGTTTGTGTTTGGATCGAATCGTTGTTGATGCTGATATCGCGGGCGATTATTATTAACCGCCATCGAAGTTGTTAGCGCGTGCTTCTGTCAGTGTCCACAGCCTAAAGCGGACTGAAATCCGCACTGCGAACCGTTTGTAGTGGGGCCGAGCGCACGCGGTATGACTAATAATTTCGGATAATTAACTGCTAATTATAGCTGCAATTCGATCGCGCTCCAACTCTCTTCCGATCAGCACTAATTTGGTTTGACGGACTTCGGAAGGTTGCCAAGGGCGATCGTAAAAATATTCTATACGATCGCCCACACCTTGCAACACCATCCGCATCGGCTTCTTGGGAACCGCCACAAACCCCTTAATCCGATAGATTTCTTCCTGCTGCATCAAGGCTTTCAGCTTTTTCACCAAAGCTTGCGGTTCAAATTCGCGATCGGCAATAAAGAAAGTCGAGTTAATATCATCATCGTGCTCGTGTTCCTCCTCCGTGTCGTGGTGACTCGGGCGGGACTCCAAATCATCCTCAACCGCCGCATTAAATCCCAACAGCACATCAGGGTTAATTTCGCCACCCTTAGACGCAACAATTTTTACACTCGGGCGCAACTCTTGCTGCAACCAGGTTTGAACTTTCTGTTGAGTTTCCGCATCCACGCGATCGACCTTCGTTAACAGTACCATATCAGCACAGGCCAACTGGTCTTCAAACAATTCCTCGATCGGAGTTTCGTGATCCAAACTATCATCAGCCAGCCGCTGCGCCATCAAAGCATCGATATCACCGACAAAATTACCGCTAGCAATAGCTTCGCAATCAACAACAGCAACCACACCGTCTACAGTAGCACCCGTGCGAATTTCCGGCCAGCGAAAAGCTTGAATCAAAGGCTTAGGAAGTGCGAGGCCCGAAGTCTCAATTAAGATACAATCAATCTGGTCTTTGCGCTTCAACAACTCTTGCATAGTCGGCAAGAATTCCTCTTGAACAGTGCAACAAAGACAACCATTTGTCAGTTCAACAATATTGCTGCTGACAGTTTCTTCTTCATCGCAAACTTGGCAATCGCGCAGCAACTCTCCGTCAATTCCGATTTCGCCAAATTCATTAACCAGAACAGCAATGCGGCGGCCTTGATTGTTTTGCAATAAATGGCGAATTAAGGTAGTTTTGCCACTACCGAGAAAACCAGTGATCACCGTAACAGGAATTTTGTGCATTGAATTATTTTTAGGTTGAGAATTACGATCCAAATCTCCCCTCACTCTCCTTAAGAAAGGGGGAAGAGAGTTCAAAGTCTGTTTTAAACAGGAAGAACTCGAAACACTCAAAGTCCCCCTTTTTAAAGGCGATTTAAGGGATATAGACTTTGAGTAAAAACAAGAACTTATCGCCTCATTTTATTTCTAATTAGGCAGCGGCGGAATTTTAGCCAAAACGCCTTTTTTCAGAGCTTGAGGACGCTCTGACCAAGGCAACAAACCATCCGCTTTAGCATAGTATTGACCCGCGCATTCCAGTACAGCCTCGATGCTTTCCGGCTCATTTGCAGGCAAATCACCAAATAGATAAGTGTACTTTCCAACAGCAGCAAAAGACACCGCACAAGAGTGACTGCAAGCACTCATGCACTCAACCTCTTGAATCTCAAATCGATCGCAAAACTCCCAATCTTTAGCGAGTTTCGATAAATCTTCCATAAATTGTTGGCCGCCGCTTTTGCCTTCGCGCTTGCCGTCTTTCCAAATACTAGCGCAAGCAGTACAAACAAACAGACTGTGCTTTGTGCGTACAGCCGCATTAATTCCATCCATCATCCGTACCTCGCAGATGCGTTCAAAAGTGAGTTAGATATCGGCGGGCATTCTGACTTTATAAACCACAAGGGTTTCATTACAGTTGCGGGACAGCGCCGGACTTGCACCGAACTTTCCCCGTTTCCTCTAGCGGCTGCTCCCCGCTAGAACCGATCGCAATTTCACATCATACCGCACTTGGCGCCCTTTTCCAAAAAAGTTATCTTGGTAAAAGCAAGTTTTAATATCTACACACATAAATCAACCCCGTTCTTAGCAAGGATTTTAGTCCTGACATTCCAATTTTTTAAGGATTAAATTCCTGTATAATTGTAAGTACGATCGTCCGAGGATATACGATGACCGCATTAACAGAAATCCGCCAACAAGTAGTTGAGGAAAAAGTACATACTTATTACTCTCCTGAAGAGTATTTAAAACTGGAAGAAGCCGCAGAATTTAGAAGTGAATATCAGGATGGCAGGATAATCCCTATGACAGGCGGAACACCAAATCACAATCAAATAGCTCTTAATTTGAGCGGTACACTAAATTTTGCTACGAAAGGACAACCGTATCGAGTATTTATCAACGATTTGCGTTTGTGGATACCGTCGAAGCGGGTTTATACTTATCCTGATGTAATGTTGGTGGCGGGGAAGTTGGAGTTTGCTGAGGGTAGGAAAGATACGATTACTAATGCGGTGATGGTGGCTGAGGTTTTATCGCCATCGACGGAGGATTATGACAGGGGCGGCAAGTTTAAGCTTTTCCGTTCTATTCCTAGTTTTCGAGAGTATGTTTTGATCGATCAATACGAGATGCACGTTGAACATTTTTGCAAGACGGATGATAATAAGTGGATTTTGTCTGAGTATGATGGTGCTGATACGGTATTACAATTGAGTTGTGTGGAGTTTGAGATGCGGTTGGGTGATATTTACGATCGCGTGGATTTTGAATCTGAATCTGAATCTGAGGAGTGAAACTATATGAATGCCTTCACCGATTTTTCAACTCACGGCTATCAAATTGAAAGAGAACTTGGCCACAACAGTCTCGGTGGTAGAGTTACCTATTTAGCAAAAAATACGAACTCTCAAAAATTAGTTGTAATTAAGCAATTTCAATTCGCGCAATTAGGTGCTAGCTGGACAGAATACGAAGCTTACGAACAAGAAATTAAAGTGCTCAAAAAGCTCGCACACCCTGGAATTCCCCGCTATCTCGATGCTTTTGGGACTGACAGCGGATTTTGCATGGTGCAGGAATACAAAAATGCCGAAAGTGCGATCGCCCGAAATTTTTCGCCGCCGGATATTAAACAAATTGCGATCGGCACTTTAAAAATTTTAGCTTACCTGCAATCCCAAAAACCGCCCGTAATTCACCGCGACATCAAACCGGAAAACCTGTTAATCGACGACGAGTTAAATGTTTACCTAGTAGACTTCGGTTTTGCCCGCTTAGGAGGCGGAGATATCGCCGCCAGCAGCGTTGTCAAAGGCACAATGGGATTCATGCCACCAGAGCAAATGTTCAACCGGAAATTAACAAAAGCATCCGACTTGTACGGCTTGGGGGCGACGCTGATTTGCTTGTTAACAGGTACAAAATCCGTGGATGTCGGTAACTTGATTGATGATAATTATAGCATTCATTTCCGGCATTTAGTACCGCCATTGCAGCAGGGTTGGATGAACTGGCTGGACAGGATGGTAGCGCCGAGAATTCAAGATAGATACAAGTCGGCTGCTGATGCTTTGGCTGTTCTGGAATCTCTGGATGTTAGCAGCTTGCCGAAAGTGAGAAGTAATCGCGATATGCTGGAATTTGCCGCTACAGAATATGGAGAAACAATAACACAAACCATCGCAATTAGCAACCCAATTCCCGATACAATGCTTTCAGGGCGATGGGAAGTCGCGCCACATCCGAGTGACCCGCCGCACACACCTTACGATCACCCTTGGCTCTCGTTTGAGCCGCAGAAATTTGAGAGCAATAATGTTGCTTGCAAAATCCTAGTTGATACCAAACAATTGTTGGCAAGTCAAGCTTATGAGCGCTATATAATCTTGCATACTAATTCCGAACCCGACACTTATCAACTCAAAATTAAAGTCACAACAGCTCCCCTCCCTATACCAGAACTAACTACTTTATTGTCTAAGGGCAACCTGATTTTTATCTGCTGGTTGGTGTTATTCGGCTTTCTCTTTAATTGGGGCGACAACTATGACATTGCTTTCGGTATTATTCTGAGCTTAGTCTATGGATTTGCAGTTGCTGAAATCACACTCTTAGCAGAATCACATGGAAATAAAAAAACTTGGGTAGGAGGAGTATTAGGATCGCTAATAGGATTAATTTTATATTTTTTCGTTTTGTCTGTTGTTACTGAAGTTATTCGTAATTTACCCCTATCGAACAATACAATTCTATCAATTGCTGCCTCGATAGGGATGGTAATTGCGCTGATATTCTTTAGTTTATGTGGAGCTGCACTTGGAAGTATGATGAATAGGAATTTGGCTATGATTATTGCTATTATCGGGCAATTTTTATTATTTGCATTGTTTGCATTGTTTTCTTTCGTGGCAATGATATTCGATGAGGCTTTCAATGCAGCATTTTTTATTTTCCTAAGCAATTTATGTTGCATGATAGTTTATTTGTGTTGCATGATAGTTTATAGGATTTTTCATAATCGGATTGACGGGCAGACTACCCTCAGAAGAATAATTAACATTTATAATGACAAAATAGCTTTTCTTACGACCGGATTTTGTACTAGCTTGGTAGTAGCATTTCGACTGTTTTTAAACGTTGTCGCCCAACGAGAATGGGTTGAACCAATGGAAATAGTAGCTGTAGGAGGAGCTATAATCGCCTCTTTAGCTGTCACTGGTATTCCATTACTTGAGATGAGTGTTTTTAAACCAAATAGAATCCTTGCTAAGTATCGCAAATTACAAGCAAGTTTAATTAAACCTTAAACAATTGCTCGCTTGTTTTACTCAGTTATTGAGGACTAAAGTCCTTACTAAAAACCTTTTTGTGACAGAATTTATCATTACGAACCTATGAATGATTTCCCTGATTTTTCCAACTACGGCTATCAAGTAACTCGCGAACTCGGACACAACCGCGCGGGCGGTAGAGTTACCTATCTCGCTACCGAAATTAATACCAAACGTTCCGTCGTTGTCAAACAATTTCAATTTGCCCAGACTGGCGCTAATTGGGCGGAATATCAAGCTTATGAAAAAGAAATTCAGATTTTGCGCGCCCTCGATAACCCCAATATTCCCCGCTATTTAGATTCTTTCCAAACTGCATCGGGTTTCTGCATGGTACAGGAATACAAAGATGCTAATTCCCTCGCTACTTCGCGCCAGCAAACACCGCAACAAACCAAGCAAATTGCTATTTCTGTTTTAGAAATACTCAAATACCTGCAAAATCGGGTGCCACCAGTTATCCACCGAGATTTGAAGCCAGAAAATATCTTGGTGGACGATCGCCTAAATGTCAGCCTTGTCGATTTCGGATTTGCTAGAATCGGTGGGGGAGAAGTAGCCGCCAGCAGCGTTGTCAAAGGTACCTTGGGCTTTATGCCGCCCGAACAAATTTTCAACCGCCAGCTAACAGTCGCATCGGATTTATACAGTCTCGGCGCCACGCTAATTTGCTTGCTAATCGGCATCAATTCTACCGAAGTGGGCAGCTTGATGGATGAGACGGGGCGGATTAATTTTAAACATCGCTTACCGCAGCTAACTCCAGAATTTCTTGACTGGCTGCAAAAAATGGTGGAACCAAATTTTAAACACCGCTATGCTTCCGCAGATGCGGCCCTCAACGCTTTGATTCCCCTCAATGTAGTTCTCCCGCCTAAAAAATCAAAACTTGCACTGATATCAGTCGGATTGTTGACAGCAAGTGCTGCTATTTTACTCCCATTTATTTTGAAATGTCAGGAACCTCAACAAGTAGTTAAATCCCAACCAGAAACCAGCAAACCGAAGTTAAAACCTGTGACTCAAGTGATGTTAACTAGCGAACTAAAATCGGATAAAATTATAGATTTTGTCTCTTTAAAAAAAACACATAAAGTCTATTTTGCTGTCAGTATTACTAATTTCTCACCGGGAGAATATTACGGTACTTGTCGCGTATTTGACTCTCAAGGAAAATTGGCAGCCGACGGTCTATCTCGTTTAAGAACAACCGCAGATCGACTAAATACTTGGTGCGGGTACAATTTTACAAAGGATGACAAGCCTGGGAATTGGAAGTTTGAATTTTATTTAGACAATCAAAGAATGACACAAAATAGTTTAAAGGTATTACCTTAAAATATTTGTACCGGGCGGGCAGTGAATTTCTGTGCCGTCAAAAGTTGGCTGTATCAGATTGATTTGATCCACCTCCTTTTCCGGCTCGCTTTCGCAGATTGCCGAAATAGTTATTAGTTGATTGCTAACATCTTTTTTGAAAGCAAATACTGCTCCTATATATACTGGACTGTCGTCTTTTTGGCTAACGGAATCCAGCTTTTGAGAAAATGCGATCGCGCTTTCAAATTGTGCTGGTTCGCGCTTATTCTCCAACGTTTGAACTGGGTTTATTAATAATGAGTCAATGTGGTAATAATATTGAGCTTTGCTGAGACCTTGTATAGCCAACCCTTCCAGGGAATCACTAAATTTGTTATTTTTTGCATAGTAATCTTCCTGCGCTTTATTGATCGAAGCCAGATCTGTTTGTAGTGCCGGAGATTTCGGACTGCTTGAGATGACAATAGTATTGAGTTGGAAATTGTAAAAAGATGCTAGTATACCAGCCATAAAACCGCTGTAAATTACAGTCCGTACCAGCAAACTGGATAGTGAAAGGCTGTATGTTTTACTTTTTTTATCTATATCTGCTGACATTTTTTTAGTGCCCTAAAATCTTGCTAAGTTTGCAGGGTGCGCGCCGCACACCCTACATACTACAAATTAAGCTGTTTCGTGCTGTTTGTGCCATGCGGGATGCCACAGCAATTCCGCAGTCGATCGCTTCTCGACCATTTCCTTGGTAATCGTACAGTTAGCAACATCCTTGCGAGAAGGCAACTCGTACATCACATCCAGCATTAACTCCTCTAAAATGCTGCGGAGAGCTCTCGCGCCGGTTTTGCGGCGGTAGGCCTCCTGGGCGATCGCCCGCAGCGCATCCGGCTCAAATTCCAACTCCACACTGTCCATCTTCAACAGCTTTTGATACTGCTTCACCAGCGCATTCCGGGGCTCGGTCAAAATCTGCATCAAAGCCGCTTCATCCAGCGGCGAAATCACCGTCACCACCGGAATCCGCCCGACAAACTCAGGAATCAAACCAAACTTAACTAAATCGTCCGGCTGTACCTGTTGCAAAATATCAACAGCCCGCTTATCCTTCGCAGCCATTGTCGAGTTGCTGTCACTTTCATTTGGCTGAATAAAGCCCAAGGATTTTTTACCCAAACGCTGATCGACTATTTTTTCCAAACCGACAAAAGCACCGCCGCAAATAAATAGAATCTTGCTCGTGTCAACTTGAATAAAATCTTGGTAAGGATGTTTGCGGCCGCCTTGCGGGGGAACATTAACCACCGTTCCTTCCAACATTTTCAGCAGCGCTTGCTGCACTCCTTCTCCCGATACATCTCTGGTAATCGAAGTGTTTTCGCTTTTGCGAGCAATCTTGTCAATTTCGTCAATATAAATAATCCCGCGCTGTGCTGATTCGACATCAAAATCCGACATTTGCAACAGTCGCAGCAAGATATTTTCTACATCGTCGCCGACATATCCAGCTTCTGTCAGCGTCGTTGCGTCGGCTACCGCAAAAGGAACTTCGAGCATTTGCGCCAAACTCTGCGCTAACAAAGTTTTACCGCAACCTGTGGGCCCGACTAGCAGGATGTTGGATTTTTGCAGTTCGACATCGCCGTCGGGGGAAGATTTGCCGCTGTCTTTGGCTTGGTCGGCGCTCAAGCGCTTGTAATGGTTGTAAACTGCGACAGAAAGGACTTTTTTGGCTGAGTGCTGGCCGATGACGTGGTTGTCTAAATGCTGTTTAATGTCTGTGGGTTTGGGAATTTGGGCTAAGACAATTTTAGATTTGTTCGATCGACTCGGGCGTCGCGTTCCTTGTCCCTGAGACTCTCGCACCTCTGATTGAGGAATCTGTTGACCAATTGTTTTGCTAGAGTCAAAAAATTCTTCCTCTAAAATTTCATTGCACAGTTCCACGCATTCATCGCAAATGTACACGCCGGGCCCAGCTATTAACTTGCGGACGTACTCCTGCGACTTGCCGCAAAAGGAGCATCTGAGATTGGAGTCATACTTTGACATATTTGCCTCTTACTTTACGGTTGCGGTTGCTTGTTTTGACTGGGGAAGTTGCGGCGGGAGCGATATCTTTGCCCTAGAAAAATTTCCCGAAAGAACACCCAAGCCAGTCTGTCGATTTGAGATACTTCGGCTTCGCGAGGGTACGAGTTTGAGATTTGAGATTTGAGATTTACTCCACAAATAAATTTTTGAAGTTGAACCTTGGTCTAAAACTTGGGGATATACACGAGTTAAGTCAGGGGCTTGTCTCAATTTTTGCCTGGTCAAGCTTCGCGGTCTCTATTTCTAAGTTAGCACTTTTGAGGCACGGTCATTAGTCGTCAGCCCTGGGACCATATTTTAAATTTTAAATTTTCACTTTCGGGCAAAGCGGCACGGGCTTACCATTTTTTGTAGGGCAAAAATTTGCCTGACATAATTATTTTTACTCGATCGCCTTTTGGGTCTGCTTCTTTCTCGACATCCATAGTAAAGTCGATCGCGCTCATAATCCCGTCACCAAATTTTTCGTGGATTACTGCTTTGAGTGGCATTCCGTACACCTGCATGATTTCATAGAAGCGATAAATCAACGGGTCTACCGGAACAGCAGCATCCAAAGAACCTTTTAACGGAGGTTCTGTCAGCAGCGCAGCCATCTCGCCCGACAGTCCCAAGGCTGAGGCAATTTTCTCTGCTTCATCGATCGATGCCGTAGCTTGACGGTAAATAACCGCAGCAATCCAAACTTCGTCGCGATCCAAAAGTTTTTCCAATTGGGCCAAACTAATTCCCTTAGCTTTTTTAGCAGCCAAAAGCTTTTCTGTAATTTCAGAAATTGCCATTAAATATTCTCCAACTCACTGAGGTGCTAGATGTGAAATTTCTCTCACATTTTGGGGATTTTGTCAATAGCAAAGCGAAAAAACAAACTGAATTGATAACTCGGAATTTCAGCAAAAGCTGGTCTCGTCAACTTCCACAACTTGCAACAGATCGATCGCAAAATAACTCATAAATGCCCTGCCACAATGGTAGAGTTGGCAGTAGATGCAGTGCAAATTACACCAACCAAGGCATTGGGCAACATTTAGGCAGAAATTCGATCGCTCCAGCCTGACGCACGGGTGGCTGGCTACCGCAGCCACAACTTCTTGACCGTTCACAACCGGCAACTGAGTATGGAGATTCAGGTTAAAGATTATAGCATTGAGTACGATCGCGCTGCCCAAACAATCACCTGCTGCGGCTCGTTCCGGCTCAAACAGGCCCAAGAATACGCGCCGATCGCCCATGCTGCTCGAGTTCGTTGCTGACTCCTCGCCAAACACGATTGCTTTAGACTTACGAAAGCCAGAATTCTTAAATAGTTCGGGAATTAACATCCTCTCAAAATTTGCGATCGAAGTGCGCCAGCAAAAAAATATTCAAATAACCCTAAAAGGCTCTAAACAAATACCCTGGCGGGGAAAAATCCTGAAAAATTTACAGCGGCCGATCCCTTCCTTGCACTTACAATTAAAATACTAAATCGCCCAAGCTCTATGTGAGTCCCACCCCAAGTCCGAGAACCGAGATCGGGAGACTCAAGTGAAGGCTCGTAAGTCATAGTTAAGCTAGCCCCGAACCTTAAAAAACTTCCGACCCAACTAAAAAATACCAATTGTCAATTGCCATGCAGGAAGAACCATCGAGAGAACAGCTACTTTTGGACGTTCAGCGGCTGAGTGCGGAACTTGAAAACTTGAAGCGCGAAAAAGCTGACCTAGAAATTTTGCTGGAGACTACTACCGAACATTCGGACACGATGGACGCTCACTTGCTCTCTAAAGCTGATGTGGCGCTGCGATCGAGCGAAGAGCAGTTTCGGGCGATCGCCTCAGCAACTCCCGTTCCGGTATTGGTTTCTCGCCTCGGTGACGGCTTAATTATGTATGCGAATTCTCAACTGGCTTCTCTGCTGAACATACCCCTAGAAAAATTGATCGGCTGCAGCACCCCAGACTTTTATTTAAACCCGGACGATCGCCCAAAGGTACTAGAAGCCCTCGCCAAAAACGGATACCTCCAAAACTACGAACTCCACTGCAAAAAGTCAGACGGTACTCCCTTCTGGGCCACAATCTCCGTTGAGTCCCTGCTGTTTAACGGTCAACAGACAGCATTGTGCGCCTTGTACGACCTCACCCAGCGCAAGGAAGCAGAACAAACCCTCAAAGAGAGCGAAAAGCGTCTCCGCCGCCAGAGTCTGGCTTTGTTGCAGCTAGGCCGGCAGAGGACTTTCAACAGCGGTGCGCTGAATGTGGGAATTCGCGAAATTACCGAGGCTGCAGCCCGTACTTTGGAGGTGGAAAAAGTCAGCGTCTGGCTTTACAACCATCTCAGATTTGGCAGTCGCTATTCGATCGAACCCCAGCTAAATTTTATCAACAGAGCGATCGCCCGCAGCCAAACAGAATCACTCGATCCAGAAACCGCCGCCCGAGCAGAAAACCCAGATTTGGTCAATCATTCTAAATTTAAAATCTCCAACCTCAGATTAGTTTGTCTCGACCTGTACGATCGCACCAGCGAGAATCATTTGAGCCGCCAGCCCCTATCGGTGACAAGCGATTTACAATTTTCATCAATCTTAGATGATGTCGAAGGCGACGCACCGGGGGAAAACTTAGCTGAGGACAAAGCATTAAAAACTGCGCCCAATACTTCAAACTCGATCGAAACAAATTTGTGCCACTCATCTTCGGTAGCCCAACACTCCGCCGCGCTACCGAATCCCAATAAACCAAACTCATCCATATTAAATGTAGCAATTAGGCTCGGCGGTCAGATCGTAGGCATCCTCTCCTTGGAACACGGCGCGCCCCGCCAGTGGGCTCTGGAGGAACGCACCTTCGCCGATTCTTTAGCAAATTTGGTCGCGCTGGCGATCGAAGGATTTGAACGCCAGCGCGCTCAGGAAGCACTTTCCAAAGCCAAAGCCCAGCTAGAAATGACCGTCGATCAGCGCACCGCTCAACTCACCGCCGCCAACAAACTGCTCCGCATCGAAATTGCCGAGCGCAAAAGAGCCGAAATAGCCTTGCAAGAAGCCTTACACAAAGCTGAAGCAGCTTCCAGAGCTAAAAGCACTTTTTTAGCCAACATGAGCCACGAGCTGCGGACACCGCTCAACGCCATTATCGGTTACAGCGAAATGCTACAAGAAGAAGCACTCGAATCGGGACTAAAAAACATCATTCCCGATACCCAAAAAATTCGTAACGCAGGCAAACACTTGCTGACTTTAATCAACGACATTCTCGACCTTTCTAAGATAGAAGCAGGTCGGATGGAGCTTTACTTAGAAGAATTTGATATCGGCAATTTAATAGAAGAAGTCGTTGCAACTTTGCACCCTTTAGTCGAAAAAAATCACAATCAATTGCAGGTTTCTTACTCTCCGAATTTGGGAGTCATGTATGCAGATTTAACTAAAGTCCGGCAAATTCTCTTCAATTTGCTCTCGAATGCCTTGAAGTTTACCGAAGGCGGGACGGTGCTGCTGAGCGCGACTAGGGAACCAGCAGGCGGCAGCAATTGGGTTTATTTACAGGTATCTGATACCGGCATTGGAATGTCGGTCGGGCAGCAGCAGAGTTTGTTTCAACCTTTTGTGCAAGGCGATGCTTCGACTACTCGCAAGTACGGCGGCACCGGTTTGGGATTGACGATTAGCCGCTTGTTTTGTCAGATGATGGGCGGCGATATTAGTCTTGATAGTCAGTTGGATGTCGGCTCTACTTTTACTGTTAAATTAAAGGCGCAAGTTGAGATTAGTCATTAGTTATTAGTTATTGGTTATTAGTTATTGGTTATTGGTTATTGGTTATTGGTCATTGGTCATTGGTCATTGGTCATTGGTCATTGGTCATTAGTCATTGGTCATTAGTCATTAGTCATTAGTCAACCGATTCTCAATGACAAACTCCTAATAATATCATGTCCGGTGGATTGAATGCAATCAATAAAGTCCGCACTACGAACCGTTTTTGTTGTGGTCATCGATCGCACTTAATGTATAGCCTTTCTCAAAAACGTGAGGTATGCCCTGTGCCCTAGGCCCTATGCCCTATACCGCATAGTACCTTCTATGAGAGTTCGAAAGGCTATAGCAGTTCTCACAAAAATGAGGCATCACTCTAAAATCTAAAATCTAAAATCCTGAGCTTTTTGAGACAGGCTATATGAGCTATTCCTAAAGACCTATCCCTAAGGATCATAATCTGTTAATTGTGACACCGATCGCGATCGACCTCTGTTGCTCATCACACAATAATATTTGTTCCCAGCTTAGAATATCTTATTATCCTAGACTTGTGCCGTCGCCCGGATCTAGCGCCTCGCTGCATTATTCAAAAGTCGCACCTCAATCAGATTGAGGGGGGATTGCTTGTAGAAAGACAATTTGATAAAAATAATGCTAGGGTCGCTAACCACTAGAAGGCAAAAGTTAACAGGAAATCAGGAATTCTCACAGGCTTAAGGAGGCAGAAACACCATAGGTGTCTTTTACCGAATCCGAAGGGCCTTCCAACAGCAGCCTCTACAGGCTTCATAGCAATGCCGCCTTCAACAGCGCGCAAGTTATCAGAATCAAAGGAGTGCATCTATATGTCGATTAAACCTTGCAGTCAACCGCTAAACACAAATCCTTTCACTTGTCATCGCGATCCCGCTACAGGCAGGTGGACTACTGTAATCGCAACAGTTGAGAACCCTTCCGCCACAGACTCTAGTTGGAAAGCAAAAGCCGAAAGCGAAAACGCAGGTAAAGCAGAAACAACAATTCCTGCTTCGCCTACAATATCGTTGCCGAACAAACGCCTTTCCTTCTCATTGCCTCCGTTCAAAAAGCTGGCTAAAAAATCTGTTGTCACTCTCAGCAGATAGCCATCGCGCCGGGCCGGATCTAGTTTCCACGGTTACGCCCGGCCTCGCGCCCAACAAAAAAACCAACTTAATCAATAGCATAAATTGCCAAAAAGCGATATACTGCCAGCAAACTTTCTCCTTGAAGATCCGTGAAGTATTTGCTCGATCGCTTAGTCCAACTGATATGGACAAACCGACCAATTCGCCAGCGGGGAACAGTCATCGTTGCCATCCCCCTGATTGGTATGTTTGCCTCACTAATCGCAATTTCAGGACTCCGCGAGAGTGCCATACAGCTCAGAAATCAAGCAAATACTAATAAGGAAATACTTCAGGAAGCTAACCGCTTGTTAACAGCGATAGTGGATGCAGAAACCGGAATTCGCGGTTACGGGTTAACGAAGCGCCCCGAATTTCTCGAACCATATTTAGAAGCAAAAAAGAATTTGCCTCCGCTGTTAGCTAAACTCAAGTTGATGGTGGGGAAAAATCAACCGCAAGCTCAGGAATTTGCAGAAATCAAAACAATTACCGAACAACACATCAATTTCTTGCAAAACATTTTAAAGCAGCTCGATAGTTCGGCAACAAGAGTGCCGTCGCCAGAAATAAATCAGGTGTTCGCTATAGGCAAATTGAAGATGGATAAGCTGCGCGACAAAATTGATACGTTTGGTGAAGCAAACAAAGCTTACCAGAACGCTCAAGAGCGGCAAATACGGGAGTTGAGAGATTTAACTAATTTCCTGCAAATAGGTGGTTTGCTTGTCGGCTGTTTGGGTGCCGTGGCTTGCTGGTATTTATTTGATAGTTTAGAGAAGGAATTGAAGAAGCGGGAAGCTGGCTTAGAAGAAAGCAAAACTCGCATTCAAGCTGTGGTAGATAATGCGGCTGACGCGATCATTACTTTGGATGAACGGGGAAATATTGAGTCTTTTAATACGGCAGCCGAAAAGATTTTTGGCAAAAGTGCCGATCGCGCAATTGGCTCGAACCTCCGCCGGCTGATAGCTCAACCGCAACCGCACTGCAGCGCCGGAGATTATTCGATCGAATATTTCACATTAAATCCTAATGCTAAGCTGACAACTTACCAGCAAGAAACAATGGGACTTCGCAGCGACGGAATTAAGTTTCCGATGGAGTTGGCTATCAGCGAAATGCGTCTGAAAAATCAACACTTGTTTATTGCGATTTGCCGCGATATCAGAGGAAGAAAACAAACTGAAGAAACTCTCCGCAAGCAATCGCAAATGCTGGATTTGGCGAACGATACGATCGCGGTACTAGACTTGAAAGGGGAGATTTATTATTGGAATTTGGGGGCGAAGTTTCTCTACGGATGGCGGAAGTCGGAAGCAACAGGCAAAAATATTCACGATCTTTTGCAAACTGAATGGAAGCAGCCTTTTGAGCAAATCCAAAAAATGCTTTTTGAGCATGGTTCTTGGCAAGGAGAAATGGTGCGAACCAAGCAAGACGGCACAAAAATAACGGTGGCCAGCAGGTGGACTTTGCAGCACGACGAGCAAGATCAACCGGTGGCAATTTTGGAAATCAGCAACGATATTAGCGATCGCAAACGTTCAGAAATTGCCTTGGCTGAAAGTGCCCTCCGGTTTCGTCATACTTTTGAACAAGCGGCAGTCGGCATGGCCCAAACCAGTGTAGAAGGCAAATTTATGTTGGTCAACCAAAAACTTTGCGAAATTTTGGGCTACAGTCGTCAAGAATTGATGGAGAAAAAATTTCAAAAGATTACTTTTCCGGAAGATTTAGCAAAGGAATTAGGATTTTTGCGCCAATTGTTAGCAGGAGAAATTGATAATTACTGTGTAGAAAAGCGCTTTGTCCGCCCAGACAGAGAGTTGGTGTGGACAAACTTGACGGTTTCGCTGCTGCGAGAACAAAATGGCAGTCAATTTTTGATGTGTGTGATAGAGGATATTAGGGAACGCAAACAAGCTGAGGAATCTCTTAAGTTGCGCGCTAGAGAGTTGAGTTGGACGGCGCAGTCGCTGGCTCAAATGACGAGTGTTTTGAGAAAGCGGAATCAAGAATTAGACCAGTTTGCTTATGTGGTTTCTCACGATTTGAAAGCGCCGCTCAGGGCGATCGCCAATCTCAGCAGTTGGATAGAAGAAGACCTCAGCGAGTCCATGACAGAGGATACTCTGCACCAAATGAACCTGCTGCGCGGCAGAGTTCACAGGATGGAAGGATTGATTGAGGGACTGCTGCAATATTCCCGCGTCGGGCGCATTCAAGTACCTTCAGAAACCGTAAAAGTTGAGATTTTATTAGCAGAAATTATTGATTCCTTGGCACCGCCGGCGGGATTTGAGGTAAAAGTTGAACCGGGAATGCCAACTTTTGTCGCCGAAAAATTGCTGTTGCAGCAGGTTTTTGCTAATTTAATTAGCAACGCTATCAAGCACAATCGAGCTGAATCAGGTCATGTAAATATATCCGTTACAGAGTTAGATGATTTTTATGAATTTTCAGTAGCCGATAACGGGCCGGGGATTGCTGCTCAATATCACGATAAAGTTTTTGTGATTTTTCAGACCTTGGAAGCTCGCGATAAAGTTGAAAATACTGGCATTGGTTTGTCGCTGGTGAAGAAGATTGTGGAAGGCCAAGGTGGCACTATTTCGCTGGAATCTGCGGAAGGTGAAGGAGCAATTTTTAGATTTACTTGGCCGAAGCAACCTGTTAGCAAAGAGGGAAGTGACACAACTTTAAATCTAGTAAATGTAGGGCGTGGATAGCGCACCGCAAACCAGATAGCGACCGTTTAATCTGCATCGCAGCGGATTTCGATGATAAATCCGTCGGGATCGTAAAAGTAAATGCCGCGTCCTGTAGCGCGCGTGACGGGGCCGCTGTCGATCGCAATTTGATTAGATTTTAGCACTTCGATCGCGCGATCGAACAAATCGCGATCGATATCAAAAGCCAAGTGGTTGGCGCGAGTAAAAGCTTTCTCCGGGTTTGGGTTTGGCGGTTCCAAATCTGGCTGCCAAAATAAGTCAATTACAGTCCCGTCTGGGGTGATGAAATTAGCCACTTTACCCGCTGCTACCATTTCTGTTAAACTTGCGGGAATTTCTGCACCTGTGAGTTCGTGCAAACCGAGAATTGTACCGTAAAAGTAGCGGGAAGCTTTCATGTCCCGCACGTTTAAAGCGATATGGTGAACGCGGCGCAAAGTCCCCGGCGCGAGGGCAATTTTGACGGTGTTTTCGTTAGTTTGCATGGTTGTCAATTGCGAATGTTATAGAAGAAGTCATCATATCGTTGACCGTTGGATCGTCAGGTGATTTAACCGGCGCTAGAACACAGAGTACACAGAGTCCGAGAATATATATCTGAATCATTCCGATGAAGAGAGGATTTGATATCAGTCATCAGTCATCTTGCCCGAAGAGCGACTTGTGAGCCAGCGTCTTGCCCGAAGAGCGAAGCCGAAGGGAGCCGAAGCAAGTCGAAGGGTGGTCATTTTAGCCGCTCGCGAAGTCGAAGGGTAGTCATTGGTCATTAGTTATTAGCATTTTGTAGATACTGTCTTGATCTGTCAAGGGGTAGCGAGTAAATAGGGCTTGCTGAATAAGCCTAAAACCCTTACATCAAAAGACTTTGGTTCGTTTGGGCGCTGATAATGTTTAAGACTATAGCAATCCTAAATCATTATCTACACTTATTATGATATGTAGCTTTTCTTTTCTCTCATATGAGGTACTATTCGGGATAGGCCTCCGTGGCTTCCGTGGGCCTAGGGCATACCTCACTTTTGTGAGAACCGCTATAATTATATGCAATAATTGATTGTGACAATAAAAAGATTAATAACTTACAACTGCCACAGAAAGATATAGAAAAAGAAAGAGCGGCGTTAGAATCTTTCATTAAAAGCGATCGAACTGTCAGAGAACTCAAGCGAGCAATAGCTGTAAGGATGGCTATTAAAGGTAAGCTCTACCATGAAATTAGCAAAATATGGCGTGTAAGTAAAATTTTTATTGGTTATTGGAAAAAACAATTTAAAACCAAAGGCATCGCAGGAATCAGACTAGGGCATAAAGGGTCAAAAGGAGCTTTAACATCTCTACACAAAACTGAAGTAATCGAAGGGCTAAAGAATAAAGAATATTGGGATTTTGATGAGGGAGTTACTTATTTAGAGCGAGAATTTGGTGTCAGCCATAAATCTAAACAGAGCTATTATGAACTTTTATCTCTGGCGAAGATCGTCTGGAAAAAAACTCAGAAAATCCATCCCAAATCTGAACCCGAACTGGTAAAAAAAGAGGGAATAAATTAACAATATTTGAGCCAAAAACAAGTTTGGCATAGAATTTAGAGAAATAATAGTATTTTTTTTAGATGAATGTCATCTACTTCATGGCGATATTAATGGCTAAGCTTGGGGTCGCTCCTATCTAAGAATTGAAGTCCCAATTACCAATCAAAAAAATAGACAAACTTATTTTGGTGCACGCTCATTATCAAACCCAAAAATTCCATGTTAAAGTTTATAAATCGGGGGATTTAAAATCAACAGTTGAATTCATAAAAAAAAGACTTACCAAATAAATACTCATTGCGGAAAATTATCTTGATTTGGGATGTAGCTATTTATCATAGATATGGAGAATTTAGAGATTATTGTTCAGAAGTTAATCGTGAGAAATAACCTGATGATTAGTCCATCACTGGTATTTTATTTGCTCCCAATGCTCCCGAACTGAATCCGGTTGAAGATATTTGGTTACAAGCTAATTTTTTTTTACGAAAGTATTGGTATTTATGTAAGTCTTTTAAGATAATTAAATTGTTGTTTGAGTTTTTCAAAAAGGAACATAAATTTGATTTCCCCAAAATCTATCAGTACACCTATACCTAGAAAATGATTTAGGATTGCTATAGTAAGTAAGGAGGAATCCAAAAAAAGGGGCAACTCGCGTCGCCCCTCATCTATTTAAGCAACTGTACAATTACACTTCCACAGCAATCTTTTGTTCCGAAGCTTCCGGTGAATTTGCTTCACTCGGCGGCACAACTTGCCAGAATTTAGGTAAATATTCCGACCAATTTGCGAGAATCTTCGCGGCTTTTTTGCTGCCGGTTCGATCGCGCTGCATCTCAATCAACTCCTTCAATTGCGCCTCCCCAGCAGCCGTAGAAACCCGCTGCATCTTCACAATCTCCCCGTTGACGTGAGCCGGGAAACTGCCATCTTCATCGAGGAAATAACCCAAACCGCCAGTCATTCCAGCGCCGACGTTGCGGCCGACTTTTCCTAACACGACAATAACGCCGCCAGTCATGTACTCGCAGCAGTGATCGCCGGCACCCTCAATGACTGCTTTCGCCATCGAGTTACGCACCGCAAACCGTTCGCCCGCTTTGCCCGCAGCCAACAGAGTTCCCCCCGTTGCGCCGTACAAACAAGTGTTACCGACGATCGCATTTTCCGAAGCATCATACGTCGCACCAGCCGGCGGTGCGATCGCAATTTCGCCACCGTGCATCCCCTTACCAACATAGTCGTTAGCTTGGCCTGACAGCACCAGCGTCATTCCCGGCAAATTGAACGCGCCGAAGCTTTGGCCCGCGCTACCCGTGCAGTTGAGGACGATCTCACCGCTAAAGCCGGTGTCACCGTATTGCTTGGCGATCGCACCTGATAAACGTGCTCCCACAGTGCGATCGGTATTCACCAATTTTACACTCTTGCTAACACTGGTTTGATTGGCGATCGCGCTTTGAATTTCAGCATCCGCGAGCAAATCGTCATCCAAGACTGGCCCGTTGGTGTGTACATCGCCGTGAATCAAGAAAGATCGATCGCCCTTAGTATCCGGTAACTTCATCAAACAATCCAAATTAATCGCTTGAGTTTTAGTTAGTTGCACCCCTTCGCGCATTGTCAGCAAATCCGCGCGGCCGATAATATCTGCGATCGACTTATAACCTAATTTCGCCAACAAACTCCGCACTTCTTCTGCTACGAAATAGAAGAAATTAACCACGTGCTCCGGCGTTCCAGGGAACCGTTTCCGCAAATGTTCCTGTTGAGTTGTTACGCCCACGGGACAACTATTCATGTGGCAAACGCGAGCCATAATACAGCCTTCAGCAATCATTGCCACCGTGCCGAAACCGTACTCTTCGCCGCCCATCAAAGCGCCTACAATCACGTCCCAGCCCGTTTTAAAGCCACCGTCAACCCGCAGCAAAACTCGATCGCGCAACTTGTTTTCCATCAACACCCGGTGAACTTCAGTCAAACCGAGTTCCCACGGAGAACCCGCGTGCTTGATCGAACTAAGTGGAGACGCACCGGTACCGCCATCGTGACCGGAAATTTGAATCACATCAGCATTTGCCTTCGCAACACCGGCGGCTACAGTCCCGATGCCGACTTCCGACACCAACTTCACCGAAACTCCAGCTTTTGGATTGATTTGGTGCAAGTCAAAAATCAACTGCGCCAAATCCTCGATCGAATAAATGTCGTGGTGAGGAGGAGGCGAAATCAAAGTGACACCTGGTTTCGATCGGCGTAAATAGGCAATGTACTCGCTCACTTTCGGCCCTGGTAATTGACCGCCTTCACCCGGTTTCGCACCTTGTGCGACTTTAATTTCGATTTGTTGGGCGCTCATCAGGTACTCGGGAGTTACACCGAAACGCCCGGAAGCTACCTGTTTGATTGACGAACAGGCTGTATCGCCGTTTTGCAAACCTTTTAAGTGAGGTAGGGTTTGTGAGAAACCCGCCGCGCTCACATCGTTCAGCACATTGTATCGAATCGGATCTTCGCCACCTTCGCCGGAGTTAGATTTGCCGCCGATGCGGTTCATCGCAATGGCCAGTGTTTCGTGGGCTTCCGGGGACAAAGCGCCGAGGGACATTCCGCCGGTGGCGAAGCGACGGGCAATATCTGCTACAGATTCTACTTCTTCAATGGGAATGGCAGGGCGATCGCTCACAAAATCCAGCAAATCCCGCAAAGCCGTTACCGGGCGGTTTTCTAGCTGTTGCTTGTAAACCTCGTAATGGTCGTAGGCGGTTTCAGGATTTTTGTCACCAATTGGTGTCATTTTTGCTTCGGTGGCAGTTTCCGAATTTTTGTCACCAATTGGTGTCATTTTTGCTTCGGCATTTTTGTCACCAATTGGTGTCATTTTTGCTTCGGTGGCAG
>NZ_JAUBTN010000037.1:25991-62838 GCF_036705055.1 Microcoleus sp. CZ3-B2
TTGTCACCAATTGGTGTCATTTTTGCTTCGGCATTTTTGTCACCAATTGGTGTCATTTTTGCTTCGGTGGCAGTTTCAGGATTTTTGTCACCAATTGGTGTCATTTTTGCTTCGGTGGCAGTTTCAGGATTTTTGTCACCAATTGGTGTCATTTTTGAGGCAGCCCCGTTGCCATTACTGTTGGTCTGAGCCTTAAAAGTAGTCACAGCCCTGTGCAAAGCCTTAGCCATTTCCGGGCTGTTCATGTGATATTCACCGCCCCGGCGGTACTGCACAAAGCCGTAATTTTCCAGCTTTTTCAGAATCAATTCCGGGAAAGCCTGACTGTGGAAAGACATCACCTCGTTAGCCAGTTCCGCCACACTCAAACCGCCGATGCGGGAAACCGTGCCTTTGAAGCCCAAATCGAGCAAATCACCGCCAATGCCGATCGCCTCAAAGATTTGCGCCCCCTGATAGCTAGACAGCAGCGAAATCCCCATTTTCGACAAAATCTTCAGCAAGCCATTTTCCACCGCTGTGCGGTATCTAGCTTGAGCTTCAGTGACGGTAATTTTGGGAACTTTGCCGTGCTGCATCAAGTTTTGAGTTTTGGTGTCAAACCACCAACCGCGCACGCTTTCCAACGCCAAGTAAGGGCAAATAGCCACCGCACCGTAACCCATCAAACAAGCGAAGTGGTGAGTGCTCCAACATTGGGCGGTATCGACAACTAGCGAAGTTTGCATCCGCAGCCCAACGCTAATTAAGTGGTGGTGAACCGCACCAACTGCCAGCAACGGCGGAATATAAGTACATTCAGCACTCACACCCACAGCAGATGCGCCTTTTTCCTTCGATGCTCGATCGCTCAAAATCAGAATTCTCGAACCCTCGCGCACCGCTTCAGCCGCCTCTTGACAAAGTTGCTCCACTGCATTTTTCAAACCTCCGGGCCCTGCAGCGATTTTGTAAAGAGTGGACAATTCTGTCGCGGGGAAAGACTGTTGGTCTTTCAAGAAACACAGTTCAGCGTCGTTGAGTACCGGGGAATCAATTTTTAGCAGCTTGGCATTTTCCGGGATTGTTTGCAATAAATTGCCCCGCAAGCCCACATTCATTGTGAGTGACATCACCATCCCTTCGCGCAGGGGGTCGATCGGCGGATTTGTCACTTGAGCGAACCGCTGTTTGAAATAGTTGTACAGCAACTGAGGCTTTTCTGAGAGTACGGCCAAAGGAGCGTCATCGCCCATGCAGAAAGTCGGTTCCTTCCCAGAACTCGCCATCTCCACAATCACCATATCCAAATCTTCGGCGGTGTAGCCAAAAGCAGTTTGGGTTGCTAAGAGTGTTTGCGGTTCCAGGGTTGCCGTTTCCGCAAAAGGCTGCGGTTCCAAGGTTTCGCGGTTTTGTTTCAGCCATTCGCCGTAGGGGTGGCGCTTAGCAATGCGCTGTTTTAGCTGCCAATTTTTGAGAATTTCGTGGGTTTGCAGGTCAACTGCAATCATTTGTCCTGGCCCCAAACGGCCTTTTTCGACAATATCTGCTTCGGGAATATCGACAACTCCGGCTTCGGAGGCGACAATTACCAAACCGTCTTTAGTAATGCAGTAGCGGGCCGGACGCAAACCGTTGCGATCGAGCGTAGCACCTACTTGTTTGCCGTCGCTGAATACCAGCAAGGCCGGGCCGTCCCAAGGTTCTTGAATGCCGCTGTAATATTCGTAAAAATCTACAATTTCGGGATAGGTCGCCAAATCCGGCTGATTTTTGTAAGCTTCCGGCACCAGAATTGTCAGGGATTCTAGGGGGGTGCGGCCGGAGTGCACCAACAATTCCATCACGTTGTCCAAGTTGGCCGAATCGCTACTTTCGGGATTGACGATTGGGTTAAACGTGTCGATATCAGCTTGACTCCAATTCGGGTGAGATAAATTGGCTTGTCGCGCCTTCATCCAGGTAATATTGCCCAAGAGCGTGTTAATTTCGCCGTTGTGTCCCAGCAAGCGCATGGGTTGGGCGAGGTGCCAGCGGGGCATGGTGTTGGTGCTGAAGCGGCGGTGATAGACGGCGAAGGAGCTTTTATAAGCGGGATTTTTCAGGTCTGGGTAAAATTCTGCCAGTACAGCCGATCGCACCATGCCTTTATAGACGATCGTGCGGCAAGAGAAAGAGCAAGTATAAAATTCTCGGCGGGTGAAGTTGGGGCGATTTGATAGGGCGTGTCCGATCGTGCGGCGGGTCAAAAATAACTGCCGATCGAGTTCGTCCCCGGTTAAGTCCGGTGAACTGACAATTACTTGTTCGATTTGAGGCTGATTTTCTAGCGCTTGCGGGCCCAAAACCGAGGGTACAATGGGAACTTTGCGCCATCCCAAAAGTGTTAGCCCGCGCTGCATCAAAATTTCCTCAACCACCTGCCGCGCTATAGTCGCTTGAAATTTATCTTGAGACAAAAACAGCATTCCCACGCCGCAGTTTTCCCGTGCGGGAGGCACAATTCCCTGTTCGGCAAACCAAGTATCCAGCAATTCCCAAGGAATCGCGGTCATCAAACCCGCACCGTCGCCGGAATCAGAGTCGGCGCTGCAACCGCCGCGGTGTTCCAGACAAGTTAAGGCTGGCAGAGCTTTTTGAATTAAGGAGTGAGTAGCTGCACCGTTTTGGTTGGCAATAAAACCCACACCGCAGGCATCTCTTTCTTCCACTAACCAGCTTTGGCCGGCGAATGGAGTTCCTCGCTGAGTCTGATGCACGTTTCTGTTTGGATCGATCGTATTACCCATGTTGATTGAAAGTTATTTCGGTGATTGTGTGGTTGATTTGTTTTTATAGCTCGGAGAGAGAAGGCTGCCGAGTGGTGGGATCTTAGTAAACCTTAAAACAGCACATAGCAAGCTGATTTGATCAAAATTTACGTCGATGCTGCCTGCACTGAGGACTGAAACCCTGTTTGCCAATTTTAAATTATGTCGCTCGCATCGCCTCGGAGATGTCTCCTAGAATACCCTGCTGTGAAAAAGCAGTGATTCTTTGGGCGATCGCCGCCCTGCATGCAACTACAGACATTGCAGGCAATTCCCTACCGGATAGCTGCGCTAGCGCGGGTTTTTTGGGTGTTTTTTCCCTGAGTCCGCAAGGGTAGCCTTGCAGCGGAATCAGGTAGATAGTAACTTTAGCGTTATTTTGCTGACTGCGCTGTTGAGTTGCTTTCGTCAGCGCCCGCAGACACAAAAGCCACCTGCCCGCTCAGTCGGTAGGTGCAATCTAGCAGCGTGGTTCACAACTGGTGAAATCTGTCTTATTTTGGAGTCAACTTTCAGGTCGCTAACATTAAGTCTATCAAAAAATTGATACAATTTCACCCATCAAAGTCAGAGTTTGCGCGCAAGTCTTGTCAGCGATCGCTCAGAACCTAGGCTAAGATGTCTTGCCGAAAAAGGTTGGCAGTTGTCCATAAATCTAATTTGTATTTTTTTACCCACAAACTTTTGTTACTCATCAATGAAAGCTATTTCCAGGATTTCTGACATCTTGTGGAGTATCTGGTCAAGCCAGCGCCGCCTTTTTGAATCAACAATCTCAATCTCTTTAGGGACGAAAGTTTCAAGAATCCTCCCCTAATTATACCATGCATATTAACTAAGTTATTAAGCTCCTATTCTCTGAATTGATCTCGTCAAATCAGCGTTGTCTAAGTTGTTTTTAATTGCCTGCAACTACATGATAAACAAATATCACATAAAACATTCAAGTCTCGCTTGGAAAATCATTATTTCATAATTTGCTGTCGCAAATATGTTAAGAAAAATGTAATTCAATGAATATCGCGCCAGATAGAGCCACAATATTAGATATTAAATCTAAGAAGCTTCAGGCTTAACAAAAGCAGTAGGAATACGTAGGTATGACTAATATCACAAATCTTTTTCTCGGATATCACATTAATGAGCAAATATACGCAGGAAATCGCACTCTAGTTTATCGTGGCTTTCGGTGTTCCAATGGGCAGCCCGTCGCGATCAAAATGCTGCGAAATGACTTTCCCCGCTTCAATGAACTCGTTCACTTCCGCAACCAGTACATCATTGCTAAAAACTTAGAGATTCCTGGCAGTGTTAAGGCATATAGTCTGGAGACTTACCATAACCACTATGCTCTGGTGATGGAAGACTTTGGGGGAATTTCCTTAAGTAGCTACCTCGCTAGTCTAGCAGCAGCTAGCAAGGAACCTGTAGAAGGCTTACCCGTTAACGAGTTTCTTCCGATTGCGATTCAAATTGCCAACTCGCTTGATGGACTTTATCGCCACCACGTCATCCATAAAGACCTCAAACCCGCCAACATTCTAATTAACCCCACCAGCAAAGAAATCAAGCTGATTGACTTCAGCATCGCCTCACTGCTACCTCGCGAAACCCAAGAAATTCACAATCCCAACGTCCTCGAAGGCACTTTACCCTACATATCTCCAGAACAAACTGGGCGGATGAATCGGGGCATTGATTACCGCACAGATTTCTACTCGCTAGGAGTCACATTCTACGAATTACTAACAGGAAAGTTACCATTCCAAACAGACGATCCAATGGATTTGGTACACTGTCACCTTGCCAAGCAGCCTATCCCAGCCTCAATAGTCAACCAGAACGTTCCATTGGTGCTGTCTGAGATTGTTAGCAAACTGATGGCGAAGAATGCTGAAGCTCGCTATCAAAGTGCGATCGGACTAAAGTACGATTTGGAAACTTGTTTATCTCAGTGGCAAGAGACAGGGGAGCTGACTAACTTTAGTATAGGGCAACGAGATTTGTGCGATCGCTTCATCATCCCCGAAAAATTATACGGTAGAGAAAGCGAAGTATTCTCCCTGCTATCCGCCTTCGAGCGCGTGAGCGGCGGCAGCACCGAAATGATCCTGGTTGCCGGTTTCTCCGGCATTGGCAAAACCGCCGTCGTCAACGAAGTGCACAAACCAATTGTCAGACAACGAGGCTACTTTATAAAAGGTAAATTCGACCAATTCCAACGCACCCTACCCTTTAGTGCATTTGTCCAAGCTTTTCGCGATTTAATGGGACAAATGCTATCGGAAACAGATGCTAAAGTTGAACAATGGAAATCGGAGATTTTGGCAGCTTTGGGCGATAGCGCTCAGGTAATCGTTGAAGTAATTCCCGAACTAGAACGGATTATCGGACAACAAGCGCCAGTCCCCGAACTTTCGGGCAGTGCCGGTCAAAATCGCTTTAATTTGTTGTTTGAAAAATTCATTCAATTATTCACAACAAAAGAACATCCTTTAGTGATTTTCTTGGACGATTTGCAATGGGCAGACTCAGCATCGTTAAAATTAATTCAACTGCTGATGAGTGCTACCGAGCACCGCTATCTCTTATTAATAGGAGCTTATCGCGATAACGAAGTATTTCCAGCGCATCCATTGATGCTGACGTTAGCAGATATTCAAAAAACTGAAGCCAAGGTGAATACTATTACCTTAGCTCCCCTCGATCGAGCCGACGTAAATTGTTTAGTTGCCGATACTCTAGCTTGTTCTACAGCGTTGGCTCTGCCTTTGACAGAACTCGTTTATCAGAAAACTCTAGGCAATCCATTCTTCAGCACACAATTCCTCAAATCTTTGCATGAAGATGGGCTAATTGAATTTAATTTTGCAGCTCGGTATTGGCAGTGCGATATTGCCATAGTGCGAACCTTGGCACTAACAGATGATGTAGTAGAATTCATGGCACTTCAGTTGCGAAAGTTGCCAACCAGGACACAGTTCGTTTTAAAGTTAGCTGCTTGTATTGGCAATCAGTTCGATTTGGCGACCTTAGCAATTGTTGATGAAAATTCGCCAGTAGAAACCGCAACAGCTCTATGGAAGGCACTACAAGAAGGACTAATTTTACCTGTTAGCGAGGTTTACAAGTTTTATCAAGCAGAGGGGAATAGCGAATTAGTAATCGGGAACGGGAAGGAATTTGACCAATTATCAATTACCCACGACCAATTACCCAAATACAAGTTTTTACACGATCGCGTTCAACAAGCAGCCTATTCCCTGATTCCCGATGACCAAAAGCGATCGACTCACTTAAAAATCGGTCAACTGTTATTAAACAATACGCCAGAAGTTGAACAAGAAGAAAGAATATTTGATATTGTCAACCACTTAAATGTGGGATTTGAGCTAATTACCCAAGAGGCAGAACGGGAGCAATTAGCACGATTGAATCTGGTCGCTGGAAAGAAAGCTAAAGCTGCTACTGCCTATTCGGGTGCGGTTGAATACTTCAAAATTGGTAGGGAATTACTGAGAGCAAATAGCTGGCACAATCAATACGAACTGACATTATTACTGTACTCAGAAGGAGCAGAAGCAGCTTTTTTGAGCGGTCATATTGAAGGAATGCAGAAACTCGTCGATCTAGTCCAAGATCGCGCTACCTCGCTGCTGGACAAAATTAAAGTGTATGAAGTCCAGATGCAAGCTTACATGGGGCAGAACAGGCTGTTAGAAGCAGTTAATACGGGGCTACAAGTTCTAAAGCTGTTGGGGGTGGAGTTTCCGCAACAGCCAACTCCGTCAGACATTGGACAAGCACTCTCCGACACTGCGGCAATGGTGAAGGATTGGCGAATTGAGGATTTAATTGACCTGCCTCAAATGTCCGAGCCCTATAAATTAGCAGCCATGAGACTTTTATCAAGTATCTTTGCTGCTGCATACATTGCTGCGCCAGAACTGCTGCCTTTGACGGTATGCAAACAAGTAAATTTATCCGTCCAATATGGTAATGCTTCCGTATCTCCCTTTGCTTATGCCAATTATGGTCTTCTGCTTTGCGGAGTTGTGGGAGATATTGATTCAGGTTATCAGTTCGGTCAATTGGCTTTAAATCTTGTGTCAAAGTTAAATGCTCAAGAAATCAAAGCCAAGACAGTTGTCATAGTAAATGTATTGATCCGGCATTGGAAAGAGCATCTGAGAGAAACCTTAGAACCTTTGGTGTCAGCTTACTCTACCGGAATGGAGACGGGAGATTTAGAATATGGGAGCTATGGTCTATTAGCGTCTTCCTATTTTGCTTACTTTAGCGGCAAAGAATTGGCTGTCGTTGAAAGAGAGATAGCAAGAAATAAAGATGCTATTCATAAAATCAAGCAAGAAACAGCCCTTAATTATCTAGAAATCTATTGGCAGGCTACCTTAAATATGCTCGGTAAAAGTGAAAATCCCTGTCTTCTAAAGGGTGAAGTCTGGGATGAGCAGATCGGGTTGCCACTCCACCAGCAAGCGAAGGATAAAGTGGGAGTTGCCTACATATATTGGAACAAACTTTTACTGAGTTACTGGTTTGAAAATTACTCAGAAGCGATTGAGAATACTGCTATAGCAGAGAAGTATTTAGACGTACTGGTAGGATTGCCCTTTGTTCCTCTGTTCTATTTTTACGATTCTTTAGTGCAGTTGGCAGTATATGCCGATGCTTCACAGTCAGAGCAACAGGGCATTCTCGACAGAGTACAAGCTAATCAAGAAAAAATGCAAAAATGGGCGCATCATGCCCCAATGAATTATCTGCACAAATTCTATCTAGTGGAGGCAGAACGGCATCGGGTTTTAGGTGAAAAAATCGCAGCAATTGAGATGTATGACAAGGCGATCGCCCTTGCCCAAGAAAACGAGTACATCAACGAAGAAGCACTAGCTAGCGAACTCGCAGCTAAATTCTACTTGGAATGGGGGAAAGAAAAACTCGCAAAACCCTATTTAATTGATGCTTACTATGCCTATGCAAAGTGGGGAGCCAAAGCAAAGATTGATTATCTAGAACAGCGCTATCCCCAATTGCTTGCTCCGATCCTGCAACAGGAGCGAAGTCGCCAGTATCCAAGCGAAACAATTCATACATCCAGCAATAGTGAATCATCCCTATCTAACACGAATAAAACACTTATCGGTAGCACGAGCAGTTGGGGGTTAGTAGATTTGCCGACAGTTATCAAGGCTTCTCAAGCTCTATCTAGCGAAATTCAACTCGATCAATTGCTCACTACCCTGATGCAAGTGGTGGTGAAGAATGCCGGAGCACAAACCGGAGCATTAATTTTGAATGAAGAGGGAAACTGGAAGATAAACGTCCACTGCACAAACCGTCAAGACTGCCTTCTGCAATCTATTCCGGTTGAGGAGAGCGAAGTAATTCCTCTAACCCTAATCAACTACGTTAAACGTACAAAAGAAACCCTAGTTTTCGATAATGGTAGCACTCAACCAAGATTTGCATCTGACCCCCATATTATCCAACAGCAATCTAAGAGTATCCTCTGCACTCCCATCCTTTATCAAGGTAAGATGATGGGGATTTTGTATCTAGAAAATAATCTAGCAACAGGAGTATTCACGCGCGATCGCGTCACCCTCCTCAACATCCTCTGCTCCCAAGCTGCAATTTCCTTACAGAACGCCCAATTGTATCAGCAATCCCAGGAATATGCCCAAAAACTAGAGCTTTATCTTCACGATCTCAAACAGATGCAACTGCAATTGGTGCAGGGTGAGAAGATGTCTGCTCTCGGAAATTTAGTCGCAGGGGTAGCCCACGAAATTAACAATCCCGTAGGCTTTATCGCCGGCAATTTGCAACCCGCCCAAGAATACGTGGGGGATTTATTCAATTTGATTGATTTGTATCAAGAAAAATTTCCGGCTCCGGGAGTGGAAATTGAAGCAGAAATTGAGGAGATGGACTTGGAGTATTTGCGAGAAGATTTGCCGAAATTGATTAGCTCAATGAATGAGGGAGTCGATCGCATTCGTAATATCAGTACGAGTTTGAGAACGTTTTCGAGGGCGGATAGCGATCGCCCGGTTCCTTTCAACATTCACGACGGACTCGACAGCACTCTCTTGATTCTCAAGCACCGTTTAAAAGCGAGCGAGTTCCGCCCGGCTATTGAAGTTGTGAAAGAGTATGGTAACTTGCCCCTAGTAAAATGCTTTCCCGGACAGTTGAACCAGGTATTTATGAATGTGCTGGCCAATGCCATTGATGCTCTGGAGGAGTCAAATAAGGGGCGCAGTTTTAGTGAAATTAAAGCCTTACCTAATCAAATGACGGTTCAAACTGTTCTGAGCGAAGATAAAAATCAGGTTTTGATTCGGATTAAGGATAATGGAGTGGGGATGTCGAAGGAAGTCAAGGAAAACATCTTTAACCATTTATTTACAACTAAGGCTGTGGGTCAAGGAACTGGATTGGGATTGTCGATCGCCCACCAAATTGTTGTGGAAAAACATGGAGGTATATTACTCGTTAATTCCTCATTGGGGCAGGGTTCGGAGTTTGTGATTTCTATTCCGGTATGAGCAGTTCGTGCTAGAGTTTAACGCAATTAGCGCCGTTTAGTAAGAAGAAACATAGGGATATTCCGGGTTTCTAGATACCTATAGCAATCTTAAATGAGTCTTAAACTTTTTACCCCACCCCTCCCCTTGCTAAGGAGAGGGAGTAAGAAATTCACAAATGATTTAGGATTGCTATATTCGTTTAGGATTTAAATTGTGAGTTGTAAGTTGTGATATGAATTCCGGTTGCACTCTTTATGATGTTAACGGTTAACAGTCAACAGTCAACAGTCAACAGTCAACAGTGAATTTACTATTCCGATGAAGAGAGGATTTGATATGAAATGTAATTTGTCTTATGGGCGTTCAATATTGTCAGTCTCGATATTACCTGTACTGGCGATCGCCCAGTCTTTGCTTTGGAATCAACCCGGAAGAGCGCAAGAGGCTTCGAGTGGGAGAACTTCTAATTTTTCCTCCAATCCATTACAAAATTTATTGCCCTCTTCCTTCTTCCTGAATCGTGAATTCACGGAGGTCAATTTGACTCAATCTATACCGCCAGTTGCCAGAATTAAACAAGGCCGCCAAGTGTCTCTCAACGGCCGGATTCTGCCCTTAGCTTGGACTGTGCAGCCAACAAACAGCACTTCGGCAAATTTCCGAACTTGGATTGCTGATGTGGGCTTGATGCAGAGTGCGGGAGTGGATTTGCTCAACACCGCCGACAGTACCAAACAACCGGTGCAGTGGTTTTCGGTATCTTTCACCGATGCTAAAAGTTTGACAGCCAGGGCAACAGGCCCGTATCGTTACTTAGATGTTACAGATTTGGCTAAACTTGCAGGCTGGCAGATATCTGCAGAGGGCAATGTTCTAAAAATTACTTCTCCAACTGCGAATATTACCGGCATTCGGCAAGCAGCGAGAGAATGGGGCGATCGCACAGCGATCGATCTCGATCGCCCCGCCCCGTGGCAAGTCAACTTCGTCGATACACCGAGCCCGTCCCCAACAACCCCACCGCGAGACACTCCCGACGACCCCACAAAGCCCGCTATACCGCAGCAGACCGCGCCCCCAGCCCGAAACCTCGAAACACCAGACGACCCGACTAAACCCGCGCTCTCGCAGCCGCTAGCGCCCTCTGCACCGATCGCTACTCAAGAATGGTCGATCGCGATCGATGCCAAGATCGATCGCACTTTGATCGATCGCGCTTTTGCAACCAGCAAACAAGTGCGATCGTTAAAAATCGAACCTGCGGGGAATCAAACCAAAGTCAAGGTACAAATTCCATTAGGTTGGCGGCCGCAAGTTTTCAGTTTAGGAAATCCCAATCGATTAGTTATCGACATTCGCCCGGATTCCCTAGTAGAAAAAAACATTCTTTGGGCTCCGGGCGTGCGGTGGCGGCAGCAATATCAAAATTTAGGAACCGCTCGTTTTCCCGTAGTTGGGTTAGAAATTAATCCCCGCCAATCCGGTGTCAAAATTAGACCGCTTTTGAGCAATCCGCCGACAGATCTAGGTACTGCACCTCTATTGCAAACAGCAGAACTTTCGGGAACTGCGGCTGCAATTAATGCCGGATTTTTCAATCGGATCAATCGATTAGCTTTAGGCGCGATTCGGCGGGAAAATAAATGGCTTTCCGGGCCAATTTTGAATCGGGGGGCGATCGCTTGGAACGATCGGGGCGAATTTGCGATCGATCGTTTGACTTTGCAAGAAACTTTGATAACTCCTGCAAATCAACGTTTGTCTGTTTCACAGTTAAATAGTGCCTACGTGACATCAGGAATCGGTCGCTACAATCTTGATTGGGGAAAAACTTATACTCCGTTTTCTGATAATGAAATAGTTGTGACAGTGGCGGGCGATAGAGTTGTCAGCCAATCTCCCGGAGGCACCCAGCAAACAACAAATTTCCCGATTCCAGCAAACGGTTATGTTTTGGCTTGGCGTTCCAATTTTTCCCCTGCTTCTCAATTAACTGCTGGCACTTTATTGCGTTTGGAAACTAACACAATTCCGGCAGATTTTAACCGTTTTCCTTACATTCTAGGCGGCGGGCCGGTGTTGGTAAAAAACAGTCGAGTTGTTTTGGATGCTAAGGCGGAAGGGTTTAGCGATGCCTATGTTCGACAGACGGCGATTCGGAGTGCGATCGGGCGAACTGCTGCGGGGAATTTGCTGATTGTAGCGGTGCACAATCGCGCGGGCGGGGCGGGCCCAAATTTTGCGGAACTGGCGCAGATATTGCAGCAAATGGGTGCTGTGGAGGCTTTAAATTTGGATGGGGGAAGTTCGACGAGTTTGTATTTGGGAGGGAGTTTGCTCGATCGCCCGCCGTCTACTGCTGCGAGAGTCCATAATGCGATCGGTATTTTCATTCAACCATAAATTGACTGATATTGTAGGGGAGGGTTAACCCTAATTTAGGCAGCTTAATGACAATCTAAATAAACCCGCCCTTCTAGGAAAAATCTTCCCAAAATTTGGAATTTATCGGCGATCGTGTGGGGTAAAGGTAGGTCAAGAAATATCAGGTTAGATCGTGTCCGGTAGATTACCATAACAAACATGGTTAGTAGTGCGGACTGAAGTCCGATCGATTAACCTGCGCGTGCGTGCGGTTAATCGATCGGACACGATCGAAAAAAAAACAGCAGTCCAGACTGCAAACCTGGTTCGATCGCTATACTAGATTTTTGAGGCACTAAGTATAAAAGCCCGAATCACCCACTCCCTTACTTCCTCCGAGTTCCGATCGGCTGACAAAGGTTTAAAATCAATACAGTCCTCTGCTGCCTTGCTTTCAGCAAGATTTAAGCATAATTACCCTGCAACCTCAGAATAATCCTTGTGCCAGATAATTCCCAGAACCGCCCAGAGCTGGATCTGAAGACCATATTTCCATTCGAGCTAGATAACTTTCAGAGAGAGGCGATCGCCGCCCTCGATGCAGGTAAATCCGTTGTGGTGTGCGCTCCCACAGGCTCGGGGAAAACGTTAATCGGCGAATACGCCATCCATCAAGCACTTTTCCGGGGGCGGCGCGTGTTCTACACCACTCCCCTAAAAGCTCTCTCCAACCAAAAGCTGCGCGACTTCCGCAGGCAATTTGGAGACGACAGCGTAGGTTTGCTCACGGGCGACATCTCCGTCAATCGAGATGCGCCGATTTTGGTGATGACTACGGAAATATTTCGGAATATGCTCTACGGTACGCCGATCGGAGCAGTCGGCGCTTCCCTCACCGGAGTCGAAACCGTAGTGCTCGACGAATGTCACTACATGAACGATCGCCAGCGCGGTACAGTCTGGGAAGAATCGATCATTTACTGTTCCGGCGAAATTCAACTGCTCGCCCTCTCAGCCACCGTCGCCAATAGCGACCAACTCACAGACTGGATTAACAAAGTTCACGGGCCCACAGAGCTAGTCTACTCAGACTTTCGACCAGTACCCCTGCAATTCCACTTTGCCAATCAAAAAGGCATATTTCCCCTGCTAGACGAAACCGGCAAAAGAGCTAATCCGCGGTTAGTCCCCAAAAAGAAGCAGCAAAAAGCAGAAAGAGGCAGCATTCCCACTCCCAGTTTGACCGATGTTTTGTGCCGGTTGGACGATCGAGATATGCTACCAGCAATCTACTTCATCTTCAGCCGTCGCGGGTGCGACCAAGCAGTCGCAGAAGTCGGAAATTTATCCCTGGTTAACGAAGCCGAAACAGCCGAACTCAAACGCATCATTGACGATTTTTTACAGCGAAACCCAGAAGCAGAACGCTTCGGTCAAAAAGAAGCACTTTTAAAAGGCATCGCAGCCCACCACGCAGGCATTTTACCCGCTTGGAAAGGCTTAGTAGAAGAACTCTTTGGCAGAGGTTTGATTAAAGTCGTATTTGCCACCGAAACCCTCGCAGCCGGCATTAATATGCCCGCCCGCACCACAGTCATTTCCACCTTGTCCAAGCGCACCGACAAGGGACACCGACTGCTAAACGCTTCAGAATTCCTGCAAATGGCCGGTCGGGCCGGTCGCCGCGGGATGGACGAACTGGGGCACGTTGTCGCAGTTCAGACGCGCTTTGAAGGTGCAAAAGAAGCCTCTTATTTGGCAACAGCCAAAGCCGACCCCCTCGCCAGTCAGTTTACGCCCAGCTACGGCATGGTGCTGAATTTGCTGCAAACTCACACGATCGATGAAGCTCAAGAGTTAGTAGAGCGCAGTTTCGGTCAATACCTGTCTACCTTGTACTTGCAGCCGCAGCAAGCAGAATTAGACCGACTGGAAACAGAATTAGTGGCGATCGACAAATCCCTGGCGGCCGGAGGTAATGTCTCTTACCTAGAAAAACAACTCGCCGATTACGAAAAATTGCAGGGAAGACTCAAAGAAGACAAACGTTTGCTCAAAATTTTATTGCAGCAAGCAGAAGAAGCGCGCATTAAGGAGATGTCCGTAGCCGTGTCTTTTGCAGTGCTCGGCACGGTTCTGAGTCTCAAAGGCAAGCACGTTCCGACAGCCAAACGATCGCACGCAACCCCCGTACCCGCCATCTTAGTTGCCAAAATCGCAGGTTCGGGCCAAGCACCAAACTTGGTGTGCTTGGGTAAAGACAACCGCTGGTACATCGTCGCCATTAGCGATGTCGCCACCCTCCACGCCCAACTACCTCGCTTGACTGTCGCAGATACCTTGACCCCCCCGGCAGAACTGACTCTGAGACTCGGCCAGTGTCGCTTGGGAACCGAAGAAACCGTGGCAATTGCCCGATCGATCCCAGAATTGCCCCCACCGGAACCGAGCCCAGAGGCGATCGAGCAACTGCAGAAAATCGCAGCCCTAGAAGATCGACTAGAAATTCACCCAGTTCTAGAATGGGGGAATCCCGGTACTTTGCTCAAACGCCAGCGCCGCCGGGAAGAATTGAAAAAAGAAATCCGCAAAAGCGAACAAGACTTAGAAAAGCAGCGAGCTCGCTATTGGGAGCAATTTCTCAACTTAATTGACATCTTGCTAAACTTCGGCTGTTTGGAAAGAGTAATTTCGGCAGATGGAAACCGAGACGACTCCTCCGACAGATTAGTACCCACAGTTTTGGGCCAAGCCTGTGCCGCCATTCGCGGCGATAACGAACTGTGGCTGGGTTTGTCCCTGATGTCTTCAGAGTTTGACGAACTCGACCCCCACCACCTCGCTGCTGCTTGCGCGGCCTTGGTTACAGAAGTTTCCAGGCCCGACAGTTGGACTCATTACTCGCTGTCGCCGGAAGTTTTGGCACCTTTGGACAATCTGCAAAAAGGCCTGCGCCGCCGGTTGTTTCAAGTGCAGTACCGCCACGAAGCTGCGATCCCGATTTGGCTGGAACGGGATTTAGTGACTTTGGTGGAACAGTGGGCTCTGGGTGTGGAATGGCTGGAACTGATTAGTCATACGAGTTTGGATGAAGGAGATGTGGTGCGAATTTTGCGCCGGACTTTGGATTTCTTGTCTCAGATTCCTCATGTTCCTCACGTTTCGGATTCTTTGCGGAGGAATGCTTGTCGGGCGATGCAGTTGATCGATCGATTCCCGGTAAATGAAACTGCAATTCAGTAATAAAGGTTCGAGCGTGAGGACTTTAGTCCGCATTCATACCGCTGGATTCCCGGTAAATGAAACTGCAATTCAGTAGTGAAGGTTCGATCGCACCCAATCTGAGTATCGGATAAAATTTGCGATCGAATGCGCTCTCATCCTCAGCGGGCGATCGTCTATTTTCGCGATCGCACGTTGCACGACAGAAGAAAAAATTGTATGGTGCGGATCGATCGATCTAAATTGTTATTGAAATTTTATTAAGCGGTGTGGTGGGTAATTCTCGTGTCAATGCAACAGCTCAAAAAAACCGATCAAACGCCTGAAAATAGCTCTCAGGCTCAAAAGAATCGCCTTTTCACCTTCTTGCAAAGAGTCTTGATTGGAACCCTAGCGAGTACATTACTAAATACATTCATTCTATTTCCCTCACCCAGTTTCGCCGAAGTAGTTCTGGGCGTTGTTCGCAGTTCCGAAAATTCTCCTGACTGGGTGAAAATTACCACGCGCCTCTGGGAAAGCGGCATTGCTTACAAACCAATTAATCTCGAAGAAATCAAAAGTACGGCGGATTTAGCAGGCGTTAACGTCCTGTTTTTGCCCAACATAGAAACTTTGACCCCGGCGCAAATTAAAGTTTTAGAAGCTTGGGCATCCCAGGGAGGCCGTTTGATTGCTTCTGGCCCTGTAGGGCGCAGTTCCCCGGCTTTGGTGCGCCAATCTTTACGATCGCTCCTTGGGGCCTATTGGGCTTTTCCGTTAACCCAGCGGGCGGTACCAGAACCGCGCGCGCGCTGTCGGGATATCGCCTGCAATACTTCTAGCAATTGGATGCCGGCCCAACAACAAAACGCCTCAGTTCTAGGCGGTGTCCTGATTCCCGCCGACGCCAACAGTCAAACAGTCGCGACTTGGAAAAATAGTTCCGGTTCCTCGGCGGCGATCGCCACCGATCGCGCTACCTATCTCGGTTGGCGCTGGGGTACCGACGGTTCGTCAAATTTAGACAAAGCTTGGCTGCAGGCCTCGATCGCCCGCTGGGGAGGCACAACCAGTTCCGCCCCAACAGCGCCAACAGCCGCTGCCCTCCCACTTCCTTCTCCCCCCTCCAGAGTCTCTAGAAACACCGCCCCTGCGCCGCGCAGTACCCCGCTGAGCACACTTTCTCCTGCTCCCTCGCTTCCCGAACCAGTCCCCGCAAATTTTACAGACCCTTCAGATCAGTCAGCGCCGGCGGGTTTGGACGTGCAGGCAAATTCCAATCAGCCGATCGTCAGCATTGAAGCCTACTTGATGCGCCAAGAACTCACCAACCTCCTCGGTAGGTTTGAAAGCGCCCTGACAGCATCTAATTCCGGGAATACCGCCGTCAATCTCAGTGCTCCTACCCCCCCTCAACTGGTGGCTGGAAGCAACAGTGCCGGCGGCCCGGCCGCCCTTCGTCCGTCTGTGATGCCAGGGACTATGATGCGGGCGATCGCCAACGCGCGGGAGGTTTTGCAAAATTTTGACCAACTCCTGCAACAACAAAAATACGCCGAGGCCAGACAGCAGTGGGTGCAAGCGCGCCAGTTACTCTGGCAAAATTACCCGCAGGAAGGGCCGCGCGTCGGGGCGGAAATTCGGGCGGTTTGGCTCGATCGCGGTACGATCGTGGCCACTAGATCTGAACAAGGTTTGGCTGCAGTGTTCGATCGGCTCGCCGCCGCCGGTATCAATACCGTTTTCTTTGAAACTGTGAATGCCGGATATCCAATTTATCCGAGTCAAGTTGCACCCCAACAAAACCCCCTTACAGTTGGCTGGGACCCGCTGGAATCTGCTGTTAAATTAGCCCACGAGCGAGGTCTGGAACTGCACGCTTGGGTTTGGATTTTTGCCACCGGAAATAAACGCCACAATGCTTTAATTGGTCAACCTGATTCTTATCCAGGGCCAGTGCTTTCCGCTCATCCAAGTTGGGCAAATATTGACAATAAAGGACGCATCCAAAATCCTAATGACGGTAAATTTTATATCGATCCAGCAAACCCGGAAGCACGCAGTTATCTACTCCAAATTATCAACGAAATTGCCACCCGCTACAAAGTAGATGGAGTGCAGTTAGACTACATTCGCTATCCTTTTCAAAATGATAACGCGGGTTTTACCTACGGCTACGGTGCTGCCGCGAGGCAGCAATTCAAGCAGTTAACTGGTACAGATCCGGTGAATATTTCCCCCAAGGACGGCAGTTTGTGGCGGCAGTGGGTTGAATTTAAAACCAATCAAATTAATAGTTTTGTCGCTGAAGTTTATCGGCTTTTGGGGTCGAATTCTCCCCGCACAATTCTGTCGGTGGCGGTGTTTCCTCACCCAGAAAGTCAGCGGATTTACAAAATTCAGCAAAATTGGGAAGTTTGGGCCCGTCAGGGTATTGTAGATTTGATTGTGCCGATGACTTATGCTTTGGATACTAACCGACTTCAGCGCGTTACGGAACCGTTGGCGAAGGAACAAATGCTCGGTTCGGCTTTGATTTCTCCGTCGGTTAAGTTGTTGACTCTCCCGCAAGTTGTGGCGATCGACCAAATTCAAGCTTTGCGCGATTTGCCGACAGGGGGCTATGCTATTTTTGCGGTGGAAAGTATCAGCAGCGCCATGCAGGGCTTTTTTAACCGCACTCAAGGGCGAGGGGTGCGTTCTACGAATGCTGCAGAACCGATTCCTTACCGGCAGCCGTTTGCAGCCGCGGCTTCGCGCTATACTGCTCTCAAGCAGGAATGGAGTTTTTTGTTGGCTAACAATCAGTTGCAGGTGTCGGAATCTGAACTGAAAGTTCTCCAAAGTCGATCGGATGAATTGGCGCAAGCTTTTAGCAAATTGGCGGCCAATCCTTCTAGTGAAAGTTTAGCGACGGCTAAAAGATTGTTGGCAAATTTTCAATCTCAGTTTCCATCTTTGATGCGCCTGCATTCTCGGGACAATAGCTATCAGGTACAAACTTGGCAAAATCGTTTGGAGAGTTTGGATATGCTGTTGCGTTACGGCGAAAGAACGGAGTTGAATCGCCGGTAAATACAGGTGTTTAGGGTGCGCGTACTCGTTAGCTACTGTTTGTTCAAACTCACATCCGAAACCATTCTCAAAAACAGGCAGGATGCCTATTCCACAAAGAGTAAATTTTCTTGTGGGGTAGGCCCGATATCTCGCCCATCAAAGCCTTATTGACAATTGTGCAATATCTAGCAACATTCTCGGTAGTTAGGACATTGATATAGCATTTCGAACTCTCATATGAGGTGCTAGGAGTGCGCCTAGGGCTCCGTGGGCAGAGGGCAGAGGGCATACCTCACCACGCTTGAGAACCGCTATACATTGCTGAAACCGATTGAAAGCACTAAATCAACCATATTACTCTTCCGATAAGATGATCTCGATTTAGGTCGATCGCACAAAATTATCGGTATAAGTAGTTGCCCAAACAATCAGCACAAATACGCTATATTAGTTTAAATATATCGACTCTACTATTTTCAATAGACTGCAGCCTAAAAAAGGAAAAATAAAACAAAAATCGCAATCGAAACTCTTCCCAATGACTACTGACTACTAAGAGAACCCGCACGCACCATCCACCGCCCCTACCACTGACTAATAACCAATAACCAATAACCAATAACCAATAACCAATAACCAATAACCAATAACCAATAACCAATAACTAATAACCAATAACCAATAACTAACAACTAATAACCACTGACTAATGACTAATGACTACTGACTACTGACTACTGACTCTGAGGATGAATATGTTTCCTAAACCGCTGAATCGCTTTGCCACCAAAATCTTAGGTAAAGTTCCATTACAAACAGTGCTCGTAGTGCCTTTTTTAGTGCAAATTGTCGGCACCGTAGGAGTTGTCGGTTGGCTATCATTCCAAAACGGTCAGCGGGCGGTTAACGATGTAGCAGCTCAGTTGCGGGGAGAAATTAGCGATCGCATCAAAGACCGCATGGAAAACTATATGTCAATTCCCCACATTGTCAATCACCTCAACGTTCAAGGCATAAAATTGGGGCAGTTGAACCTCGAAGACAAACAAAAATTAGAACTTCATTTCCTCGAACAAATTCAATATTTTGATACAATCAGCATCATTTACGTAGCCACAGAAAATGGAGAACACTCTGGAGCAATTCGCACTAAAGATCGGATTCTCATCTCTGCTGCTGACAAATCTACTGGCAATAAATTAGCTCGATATACTGGTGATTCTCAAGGAAACCGCGTTAAATTAGTAGAAATCTCCAATAATATTTACGACCCGCGAATTCGTCCTTGGTACGTAGCAGCGGCGCTCGCAAAAAAACCTATCTGGAGTCCAATTTATACAGATTTTTTGACAAGAGAGCTAGCCATTACTGCTGCTATGCCTATCTACGACGCTGCGGGGAAGCTGTTAGGAATAGCTGGCAGCGATTTGCTGTTTTCCAAAATTAAAGAATTTCTCGTCAGCCTCAAAATTGGTAAATCTGGGCAAACTTTTGTGATGGAAAGATCGGGAATGTTAATTGCCTCTTCAACGGCGGGCGAAGAATTCGCAGTGCAAGGTAAAGAAGCAAAGCGCGTCCAAGCTTCAGCAAGCAACAATCCCGTAATTCGCCTAACCGCACAGCATTTAGAAAAAACCTACCAAAGCTTAGCTCAAATCAAAAATTCTCAACAGCTTACTTTTGATATTGACGGGAAGCGCAATTTTATGGAGGTAACTCCTTTTAAAGACGATCGGGGGTTGGATTGGCTGATTGTCGTAGTTGTACCAGAGTCCGACTTTATGGAGCAAATTAACGCCAATACCCGCACGACTGTTGTGCTGTCGGTTGCAGCTTTGATCGTAGCGACAATTCTGGGAATTTTTACTGCTAAATGGGTGGTGCAGCCGATTTTAAAATTGAATGCAGCGGCGAAAGCTTTGGCAAAGAATGAATGGGATACAAAGCTCGCTCTGAATCGCGAAGATGAAGTCGGAGAACTTGCGGCTGCTTTTAACAGCATGGCAGAGCAATTACAGCATTCATTTACTTCGATTTCGGAAAATGAAAACCGAGTCAAACAATTTCTCAATGCAGTACCGCTAGGCATTTTTATTGTCGAGCCCAACGGTCAACCTCACTATATTAATCCTACAGGGGAGCAACTTTTAGGTCAAGGAATTATAGCAGCAAACTCTGAAAATTTGCGACAATCCTACCGAGTTCATTTAGCTGGCACTCAGGAAATTTACCCAGCGGAGCGCGACCCAGTTTTAAACGCTTTGCAGGGCAAAATTGTAACTGTTGATGACATTGAAATCTCCTTGACTGACAAAATTGTTCCCCTGCAAGTTTGGGGCACTCCTATTTACGACGATCGAGGCAACATTATCTACGGAATGTGCGCTTTTCAAGATATTACTGAACGCAAACAGGCGGACAAACTGTTAACCGAATACAACCAAAATTTAGCAGTACAAGTTGCAGAACGTACCGCCGATTTTGCGAAAGCAAAAGAAAAGTTTTCTAAAGCTTTTCGTTCCAGTCCCAATGCGATTACGATCACGAGAATTAGTGATGGTAGTCACCTTGAAGTTAATGACAGCTTTTGCCGGATGATGGGCTACAGTCACGATCAAATTATTGGAAAAACAGCGGTTGAACTGAATTTTTGGGCGACTTTAGCAGAGCGCGATCGGATGATTCAAATGTTAAAGAATAAAACGGCTATTCATAATTACGAACTCAGGTTTCGCAATAAAAGCGGTACAGAAAGAACGGCGCTGCTGTCTATTGAAACCATCGAAATTGACGGAGAACCTTGTTTTCTGTCGATTTCGAGCGATATTACCGATCGCCAAAAAGCAGAAAACGCTCTCCGGGAAGCCGAAGAAAAGTACCGCAATATTTATGAAAACGCTTTAAACGGCATTTTTCAGACTGCTGCTGACGGAAAATACATCAGCGCTAACCCCGCTTTAGCTAACCTCTACGGTTACGAATCGTCGCAAGAATTAATCGCATCCCAGCCGAATTTCAATAACCAGCTTTATGTAAATCCCAATCGCCACGACGAATTTATTACGCTGATGAACGAGTATGGAATACTGTCAAACTTTGAATCGGAAATTTACCGCAAAGATGGCAGCATTATCTGGATTTCTGAAAATTCTCGCGCTGTCTGCGATGCCGCCGGAAGTCTACTTTACTACGAAGGTTTTATTAAGGATATTACTGATAGCAAACAAGCGGAAATCAAAATGCAGCAGGCGAAAGAAGCGGCTGAAGCAGCAAACAAAGCTAAGAGCACATTTCTCGCCAATATGAGTCACGAATTGCGATCGCCCCTAAACGCAATCATCGGCTTTGCTCAAGTCATGCTCCGCAGTAAAACTATGTCTCAAGAAAACCAAGAAAATGTTGGAATTATCCTGCGGAGCGGCGAACATTTACTATCTTTAATTAACCAAGTTTTAGACTTGTCAAAAATCGAAGCAGGACGTACTACTATTTATGAAAGAAACTTCGATTTATACCGATTGATAGACGATTTAGAAGATATGTTTGCGCTCAAAGCTGAGGAAAAAAGCTTGCATTTAATCTTCGATCGAGAGGCGGAAGTTCCCCATTATATTTCCACCGATGAAGTCAAATTGCGCCAAGTTTTAATTAATTTGCTCAATAATGCAATTAAATTTACTTCCAAAGGGGGAGTGTCGGTGCAAGTCAAAGCAGGAAGAGGAAAGCTACACAAAAACAGCCCTAACCAATTGCCCGGTCGCTACTGGCTGCATTTTGAAGTTAGAGATACTGGTGCAGGTATTGCTGCTGAGGAAATCCCTCATTTGTTTGAAGCGTTCGTACAGACACAAACAGGTAAAGATTCTCAGGAAGGAACTGGTTTAGGTTTAGCGATCAGCCGACAGTTTGTACAATTAATGGGAGGTGAAATTACTGTTAGCAGTGAACTAGAAAAGGGCACAATATTTCAGTTTGACATCCAAGTTCATCTGGTGGAAACTGCCGATATTGAAAGCAAAAAAACTCAAGTTCGAGTTGTTGCTCTGGCAGCCGATCAGCCGCGTTACCGCTTGCTAATTGTGGACGACAAACCCCTGAATCGTCAACTTTTGGTAAAACTTCTGAGTCCGCTCGGATTTGAGTTGAGAGAAGCAAGTAATGGTAAAGAAGCGGTGGATATTTTTATGGAGTGGGAACCGCATCTGATTTGGATGGACATGAGAATGCCTGTGATGGACGGGTACGAGGCAACGAAACAGATTAAAACTACAACTAGCGGCCAAGCAACGGCGATTGTGGCTTTGACTGCTAGTGTTTTGGAGGAAGAACGGGCGGTGATTCTTTCGGCTGGTTGCGATGATTTTATGCGTAAACCCTTCCGAGAAGAAGATATCTTTGTGGCAATGGGCAAACATTTAGGAGTACGCTATATTTATGAAGATTCAACTGCCGTCAGCGCGACAGGTTTAGGGGACTCAAGTCAAGATATACTGACACCGGAGGCGATCGCCTCTCTTTCCGCCGATTGGATGGCTCAATTCAAGCAAAATATTTTGAGTGTGGACATGGAGGCGATCGCCAGTTCGATCGCACAAATTCGCACTGTCAACCCCTCTCTTGCGGACGCGCTTCAATACTGCATTAATAATTTTGAATACGACAAAATTTTAAACACAATTTCTCGCAGCCAAAAACAGTAAATACCCAATGGATTCAACTTTGCCTAACATTAATCGAGCTAATATTTTAGTAGTAGACGACACGCCAGAAAACCTGCGATTGCTGGCAGGAATATTGAGTGAAAAAGGCTATAAGGTTCGCCCGGCTCCCAACGGTAAACTAGCACTTTCGGCAGCTCAAAAAATGCCCCCCGATCTAGTGTTGCTCGATGTGATGATGCCAGAAATGGACGGTTATGAAGTTTGTCAGCAGCTCAAAGATTCTGAAATCACAAAAGATATTCCGGTGATTTTTATCAGTGCGATTAATGACGTGATGGATAAAGTCAAAGCTTTTGAAGTTGGGGGAGTGGACTTTATTACCAAACCGTTTCAAGTTGAAGAAGTTTTAGCCCGGATCGAAACTCATTTAAAAATTTGTTCGCTACAACAAATTTTGCAAGAAAAAAATCAAGATTTAGCAACTGCGATCCACGAACTGCAAGCCACCCAAGAGCATTTGATTCAATCGGAAAAAATGGCTGCACTAGGACAACTGATTGCCGGTATTGCCCACGAAATCAATACGCCCCTGGGCATTATAGGTTCCTCTATTGATAACATAGCTAATTTTTGGGACGATAATCTACCCAAAATGCCTCAATTTTTTCAAGAGATTTCTGAAGAAAGCAAAGGTTACTTCTTAAGTTTACTTTACCGATCTACCAATCAAACGAATTTATTCACCAGTAGAGAGAAACGCAAATTCAAGCAGCAGTTGATTAGAGATTTGACTGCAGAATCGGTTCAGATTCCTGATGAAATTGCTGACACTTTAGTTGACATGGAAATTTACGACAACATAGAACAGTTGTTGCCATTTTTCAAATTGCCTGATTGGGAAGTAGTTTTCAATACTGCTTATCAATTTGCGAGCTTTAAAAAAAGTATTAGCCTGATCCAAAGAGCGACAGCTAAGTCGGGAAAAGTAGTATTTGCCTTGAAAAGTTACGCTCATTTCGATAGCAAGCAAGAAAAAGTTCATGCGAACTTGCACGACGGTATTGACACGGTGTTAACTCTTTATCAAAATCAACTGAAACACGGTATAGAAGTAGTTAAAGATTATGGAAATCTACCCGAAATAATTTGCTATCCCGATGACTTAAATCAAGTTTGGACGAATCTGATTCACAATGCCCTGCAAGCAATGGATTATAAAGGTATTTTGACTCTAGAGACTCAGCAGCAAGAGGCAAATATTATTCTCAAGTTTACTGATAATGGCAAAGGTATTCCCCCAGAAGTTATTCCCAAAATTTTTCAGCCATTTTTTACGACTAAATCTGCGGGGGAAGGTAGCGGTTTAGGATTGGATATTGTGAGAAAAATTGTCAAGAAACACGAAGGCACAATTGATGTAGAATCTGTACCGGGGCAGACAACCTTTACAGTATCGCTGCCAATCTATTAAATAAAACTTACTTTTGTTTAAAAAAGAATGCAAATTTAAACCCGCGCCCCCCACTATTATGTCATGAATGATTCCAAATTGACAATCTCTATTCTCCAATGGAAAATGGTATAAGATGGGGGATAGATACCTTGTCTGCTCGCCTGAAATTAATCACCTAGCAGCAAGTCATTTTCGCAGCAAGCCGGCTAAAATCCCAACAGCGATTAAACAAATGAGTAAGCCTGTAATCCTTTGCGTTGACGACGAACCAGATATCTTGAATACTCTCAAGATGCAGCTCAAGAATGAATTTAAAGATGATTACTTTTACGAATTGGCTGAAAGTGGTGATGAAGCTTTAGATTTACTTGAGGATTTTCAAGAAGAATTTCAGGTGATTGTGGTTGTTTCTGATTGGCTGATGCCGGGAATTAAAGGTGACGAACTTTTAATTAAAATTCACCGAAAATATCCTAAAATTATTACGGTGATGTTGACGGGACAAGCGGATGCAGCGGCAGTTGAGCGGGCAGTCAAAGAAGCCGATTTATACTGCTGTTTGTACAAACCTTGGAGTAGCAAAGAGTTAATAGAAACAATAAAATCTGGGCTGGCTAAGTTATGAAAAAACCTGTAATTGTTTGTATTGACGACGAACCTGATGTTTTGAAGAGTTTAAAGATTGAGCTGAAAAAGGCGATCGGGGATAGTTGTATTATTGAAACGGCGGAAGGGGGGGAAGATGCTTTAGAGTTGCTGGCAGATTTGCAGGCAGATGAATACGAGATTGCTTTGGTGCTTTCGGATTATATTATGCCGGATATTAAAGGGGACGAATTGCTCAAGCAAATTCACGAACGCTCACCGGATACGCTGACGATTATGCTAACGGGCCAAGCAGATCTGGAAGCTTTGAGCAATGCTATCAAGTATGCTAAGTTGTACCGTTATATCCCTAAACCTTGGCAAAATGAAGATTTGAAATTAACGGTAGTAGAAGCTGTTCACAGTTATTTGCAAGACCAAAAGTTAACAGATGAAATCCTGAAACGGCAAGAAGTAAATCAGGAGTTGAAGCAAGTAAATGCGGCGCTGTCTGCGAGTGAAAGCCGCCTGAATCAATTTTTAGAAGCTTTGCCAGTGGGGGTATCTGTTTACAATCCAGACGGCTCGATCGCCTATTTTAACCAGACAGCGCGGGATTTGTTGGGTGCAGACACGATCCCGGAAAGCACAGCGGAACAATTAGCTGCAAGTTATCAACTTTATGTTGCCAATACTGATGAGCTTTACCCGCCGGATAATTTGCCAGTTTTGCGCGCGCTGAAAGGCGAATTTGTCAGGGTTGACGATGTAGAAATCCGTCAGGATGACAAAATAATTGCGATCGAGATCAATACCACGCCGATTTTTGACGCTAGCGGAAATATTACTTATGCGATCGCAGTTTTTCAAGATATTAGCGATCGCAAACAAGCCGAAAAAATACTAGCAGACTACCAGCACACCTTAGAAGTCCAAATTGACGAACGCACAGAACAACTGCAACAAGCCGCCTTAGCTGCTGAAGCAGCAAACAAAGCTAAAAGCACGTTTCTTGCTAATATGAGCCACGAGTTGCGAACCCCTCTCAATTCCATACTCGGGTTTGCACAAATCATGGAACCAAGCCCCAATTTTTCTGCTGAAAATCGAGAAAATTTAAGAATTATTCACCGCAGCGGCGAACACTTGCTGACTCTGATCAATCAAGCCTTAGACTTGTCAAAAATCGAAGCGGGACGGATGGCGATAGTCCCGAAAAACTTCGACCTCTACCGCTTGCTTGATGACTTGGAAGATATGTTTCTATTTCGAGCACAGAGTCAAGAATTGCAATTGCTTTTCGAGCGCGAGGCTGACGTTCCCCAGTACGTGCGAACCGATGAGGTTAAACTGCGGCAAGTCCTGATAAATCTCCTCAGCAATGCCGTTAAATTCACACCGACAGGCGGAATAGTTTTAAGAATTAGAAAGTTAAAATATTCTGGAATAGTAGATTTATTAGATAGACCTACAGTTATGTTTGATACCGCAACAAGTATTCGGGAATTCGCCATAACTTCCAGGGAATTAGCAATAGTTGAATTAACAAAAGGTACTGAAGATTTAAATTCCGAACCGATGGTTTTCCTTCAGTTTGAAATAGAAGATACAGGAGTAGGTATTTCTCCCGAAGAAGTGGGCAATGTTTTCCAGGCATTCGTGCAGACGACTTCCGGTCAAAACGCTCAGAAAGGTACTGGTTTAGGATTGACTATCAGCCGTCAATTTGTCCGCTTGATGGGAGGAGAGCTCGTCGTAGAAAGTCAACTGGAAATTGGCACGACTTTTAAATTTGAGATTCCAGTCGGTGCGGTTTATGCTGCGGATATTCCCGAACCACAAATTAACCTGGAAGTTACGGGATTGGAACCAAATCAACCTTGCTACCGGATTTTAATTGTGGACGATCGCGAAGACAACCGCCAACTTTTAGTCAAAATGCTTTCTCCTTTGGGTTTTGTGCTGCAACAAGCCAACAACGGCAGCGAAGCAGTAGAAATCTGGGAAAACTGGCAGCCGCATTTAATTTTGATGGATGTGCGAATGCCAGTGATGGACGGCTACGAAGCTACTAAAGAAATTAGAACCCGAATACAGCAGAGAGAGCAAGAGCAGCAAGGCAACGCTCAAATGAGTGTTTCTGAGTTTGAATCTCCGATTCCGAAGATTATTGCTTTGACTGCTAGTACAATTGAAGGCAGGCGATCCTTTGCTTTATTGGTAGGTTGTGACGATTTTATTAGCAAACCTTTCCGCAAAAATGATATATTTAATAGCCTCAACCAACACTTAGGGGTCAAGTATCTCTACTCTCCCTCGACTTATTTGATGTCAAGGGGCGATAATCAATCTAACTCTCCCTCTATTGTTGCGCTTGCTTATTTGCCTGCACTTCCCGCAGAATGGATAGAGAAGATGAAGCAGGTAATCCGTAATGCTGATTTTGACTTAATTTCCAGGACAATCGAGGAAATAAGGGATGCTCATCGTGAATTTTCCGACATCCTCCAGGGTCATCTCGATAATTTTGATTATCAGAAAATTCTTAATTTAATTACCGAGGCGGAGGAATCAAATAATGCAGATGAAGGCGGAACAAACTGAAGACTATCAAGCAGATATTTTAGTAGTTGATGATACGCCAGATAATCTGCGTTTGTTGATTAGAATTCTGCAAAAAAATGGTTATAAAGTCCGACCTGTTACCAACGGTTTTTCTGCTATAGATGCAATTCAATCTAGCGTGCCAGATTTAATTTTGCTAGATATTATGATGCCGGATATTGACGGCTACGAACTCTGTAAAAAATTGAAATCACAACCGGAATTTAAAGAAATTCCGATTATTTTTCTCAGCGCGCTAGAAGAAGGAATAAATAAGGCACAAGCTTTTGAGGTGGGCGGAGCAGATTATATCACAAAACCTTTTCAGGTGAAAGAAGTATTGGCGCGAGTTAGCAATCAACTTACTGTGCGTTCCTTGCAAATGCAATTGCAAGAAAAAAATCAAATATTGACGGCTAAAAATGTCCAGTTGCACGAGGAAATCGCCGAACGTCACCAGGTGGAAATGGAAACGAGGTTGCTGCTGAAGGCTACTCAAGCTATTAGTAAATCTGAGAGTTTTGAGTCGGCTATAGATGTGATCTTAGGTTTAATTTGCCAAACTATTGAATGGAATCTGGGCGAAGCTTGGATTCCTTGCAGTGAGGGCGTTTTAAAATGTGCTACAGGTAGGTACGTCAGCGATTCGAGTTTTGCCCAATTCCGACAGACAAATTGGGAGTTAACTTTTGCTGCTGGTGTGGGACTCCCAGGGAGGATTTGGCAGTCGCAGCAGTCTGAATGGATAGAGGATGTTTCTACTGCACCGGAACAAGTTTTTTTACAATCGCAATTTGCGATGAATGTGGGGTTAAAAGCGGCTTTTGGTGTGCCAATTTTGGCAGACAATCAAGTGTTGGCAATTTTGATTTTTTATCAAGAAAACAATCTGGAATGTCAGCCGCGCTTGTTGGAATTGGTGAGTGCGGTTGCGATGCAGCTAGGTTCGCTGATTCAGCGGAAACAAGCTGAAGCAGCGCTGAAATTGCAGCAAGAGCAAACAGAGAAATTGCTGCTGAATATTTTACCGAAACCTATTGCCGATCGCTTGCAAAAAGAGCAAAAGTTGATAGCGGATCATTTTGATGATGTGACGGTATTGTTTGCTGATTTGGTGGGTTTTACAGAGTTTTCTGCTCACAAAAGTCCGACGCAGTTGGTAGAAATTTTGAACGCGATTTTTTCGGAGTTCGATAGGTTGTCTGAGTTGCACGGGTTGGAAAAGATTAAGACGATTGGGGATGCTTATATGGTGGTTGGGGGTTTGCCGACGGTGCGGGAGGATCACTCTGAGGCGATCGCACTTTTAGCTTTGGAAATGCAGGCAGCTTTGAGAAGTTTTAATACCAAAGTTGGAGAAAGTTTTGAATTGCGGATCGGAATTCACAGCGGTTCGGTGGTGGCTGGAATTATTGGGATTAGCAAATTTAGCTACGATTTGTGGGGGGATACTGTGAATGTTGCGTCTAGGATGGAGTCGAACGGATTGCCGGGTAAAATTCAAGTGACTGCGACAACTTACGAGCGTTTGAAAGCTCGGTTTGTTTTTGAAGAACGGGGTGAGATTTCGGTAAAAGGTAAAGGAACAATGTGGACTTATTGGTTGATTGAAGAACAAAGTCAAGTTTTTTGATTTTTTGAGGTCAATTTCAATTAATATTAAAATTAGAATGAATTTACACTTTCAGGAGGGATAATCCTTTGCAGACAGTTGAAACAAAATCGCCTCAAGCATTGAAAAGAGTCCTAGTTATTTTAATATCACTGCTAGCGGTAGCGGTACTGTCGATCGCTATTTTTATCCTAATTCCCGGAGAAAAAACAATGTTTGCTGGAAAAAAACCGGCCAATATCGGTATTGTGTCAGGAAAACTCGCAGCGTGCCCTGCTTCGCCTAACTGCGTCAGCAGCTTCAGTCAAGATGCCGAACACCAAATTGAGCCTTTGGCCTACACTTCGTCGCCTACAGAAGCAATGGCAAAGCTCAAAGGGGCGATCGAGTCCTCAGCAAAGACTAAAATTATCACCGCCACGGATAATTACCTCTATGCGGAGTTCACCAGTGCTTTGATGGGGTTTGTCGATGACGTGGAATTTTTGGTAGATGATGGCGCAAAAGTCATTCACGTGCGATCGGCATCGCGTCTGGGAGAGTCGGATTTAGGAGTTAACCGCAAACGAATTGAGACACTCAGAGCTCAACTAAATCAACAGTGAGCTAATTTCTAGATATCCCGAAGCTCAGACAGCGGTTGAAACCTGGTGTTGTCAAACGATGTCCCTTCCAGCGGACTCAAGAACATAACCCAGTCTTAACCGCCCGATCGAGTCAAACCCTATCCCCCGGAGTGAGAGTTTGCCTCCATCGGCAGTTTCAACCGCTAGGTATTGTCGATCGGGCTTTGCATAGCTGAGTGCGCTCGTCCCCGCACCAGGCACTATTCCTATAGTATTAAACGCCCTAAATTGTACACTTCAGACTTTAGGGAGATGTAAGTCAACCCAATTAATTTTTACTATAAATTTAATTAAACAAGCGAGGAAAAAACACATGACACTTCAAAGATTAGAAGAATTTTATCCTAACTATCAAGAAGAAATTTTTGCTGGAGACGACATCAAGGGATTTGATGTTTATGCAGGCGACTCTGATGAAAAAGTAGGAACCGTTTATGATGCTTTGGTTGATGAAACGGGTCGTTTCCGCTATCTGGTAATTGATACCGGGATTTGGATTTTTGGCAAAAAAGTATTGCTGCCGATCGGCTCTGCCCGCTTCGACTACGGAGCTCGTCGCGTCTACGCTACAGGCCTTCGCAGCAAAGATCAAGCAGAAAGATTGCCTGCTTACAATGAATTAGAACCACTAGATTACGATCGCGAAGAACAGGTAAGAGGCGTTTACCGCAATCAAGGCACAGCCGCAACTGCCACTCCTGCCAGCTACGATCGCAGTAACTACAGCTACGATCTCGATCGCCCCCTCTACGACACCAACGAACAACAACACCAAAATCTCAAGCTTTATGAAGAACGCTTGATTGCCAACAAAACCCGCGCCAAAACAGGCGAAGTAGCAGTGGGCAAGCGCGTGGAAACTGAAACAGCACGAGCATCAGTACCTATCGAGAAGGAACGAGTCGTAATCGAGCGAGTAACGCCCGTAGAAGCGGGTCGAGTAGTTTCAGTCGGTGAAGCTGACTTCCAATCAGGAGAAGTTGCACGCATGGAAGTCTACGAAGAAACGGCCGACATTCACAAGGAAGCCTACGTGCGCGAAGAAGTCAACATCAGAAAAGAAGTTGTTCGCAGCACGGTTGAGGGCGAAGAAACCTTGCGCCGTGAAGAATTGGACATTAACACCGATGGCACTCCGGTTGTAGATAATAAAAAGATCTAAACCAACTGCAGCAGGTATTGAATAGGAATTGCGGATTAATCACATAATTCTGTCACATCGCTGGTTGAAATTGTGCGATAGTCGCGCAATTCCTAGATGCAGACGGCGGTTGAAATCAGCTTTACAAAAACTTTCGTCCGTGCCAAACGGGCTCAAGAAAATAACGTAATTTTAACCGCCCGTTCTTCACCCCGCTACTGTCGGGTGAAAGACAAGTATAAACCTGGTTTCCACCGCCCCGTCTTTTTAGCAGGAAAATTTAAAAATGAACGGTCAAGCATCAGCCGAAAAAATAGCAGCGGCAAAATCAATTACTCGTCTCAACCGGGTACCGGAAAAAGTCAGAACTAAGCTAAAAAGTTTTACAGTAAAAGACAATCAAGGTCACTTGGTAGGTAAAATAAAAGATGTATATTTTGATGAAAGCGGTCAACTCAATTTTGTGGTAGCAGGGCTAGGCAGCGAGAAAGCTCGGATTTTTTTAGTGAGTATTAAGCTGCTCAAAAAAGTAGATTATCACCAAAAATCTTTGTTTGTAAGTGTTAATTCAGATGAAGTCGATCTGCTGCCGGGAATTTCGGCAAATAGTGAGGCTCAGTCTGTAGAAAATTCCTCAGACGCGCTGAATGAATTAACCAATAGCGAGTCAACCCAACCCTCAAAAGTTATGTCAAATCTAACAGATTCCGATCGCCAAAATGAGAATTTGGAGACGAGTGAAGAGGATGAAGACTTTGATATTGTCGATCGAGAAGTAATTCGCCTGCTAGAAGAACGATTGGTGATCAATCGCAGCAAGCGTAAAGTTGGCGAAGTCATTGTCCGCAAAGAAATTGAAACTCGGATGGTACAAGTGCCCATCCAGTGGGAAAAGCTAATTGTCGAACAAGTCGGCGACGATCCGAAGGTGTTGGCCGAAATAGATTTGGGCGAGGGAAGCATCACCGGTATAGATTTGGCGGGAATTAAGCACGATCGCGATGAACCGACAGTTAAGGCTGAGTTTACCTCGGTGCAGAAAGCCAGCAAAATCTTAAATTCGATCGCCTCTCAACCCCGCCACGGTTGCGTAAAAGTCCGCCTCGAACTCGTTCTGGAGAACCCGCAACTAGAGGAAACTTACCAAAAATGGATGACGGAAAGCCACTCCGACAGTTAAATAAAATTAGTTTGTAGCAAGGAATGCAAGTCCTCTGATTTTTATGAGGACTTGCATTCCTTACTAGCAACACCTATAAATTTTGAGCGATCGGCATACCGACCAAATCTTACCAAATTGCGGTAAAATCGTGGTGGTCAAATTTACAAGTATTTGAAAATGCCCAGCACCATCTCCGACATTAAAGTAAAAACGATCGCAGGCGCAGACAAGCAGCTAGGAGAGTACGCTGGTAAGGTACTCTTGATAGTTAACGTAGCTTCTCAATGCGGCTATACACCTCAATACAAAGGACTCGAAGAATTGAGCCAGAAATACAGCGCTGCTGGACTCCGCGTTTTAGGATTTCCCTGCAACGACTTCGGAGCACAAGAACCTGGAAGTAACGCAGAAATAGTCAATTTCTGTACTACCAAATACGGAGTCAGCTTTGAATTGTTTGACAAAGTACGCGCCAAAGGCAGTCAGCAGCATCCGCTGTACGCTAAACTTACGAGTGAAGCCGACCCCAAGGGTGATGTTTCCTGGAATTTTGAGAAATTCTTAGTTAACAAACAAGGTGAAGTAGTTGCCAGATTCCGCAGCAGCGTAGGCCCAGATTCCCCCGAACTGAGCGCCGCCATTGAAAAAGAATTGGCAAAATAAGCAGTTCGGTAACGAATTTTTCAACAGATATAACAGATGGATGTTTAGTTATTGTATGGTGCGTCTGGGGTGAATGTTTTGCATACAGACTAACAATTTTCCCCCAGACGCACCATACTACGATTAGTTGACTTATTTTTGCTTCTCTTCCCCATTGTTGAGAAGTAATCAGCAATTAATAAATACTGATGATTGAATTATTTAATTGGAGAATCGTTTAATTTAATGGAAAATACATCGGGATTAGATTTAGCTGTAGGCTTACTAGCCTTCGCGATTCTGGGAGGTGGGCTGGCCATGCTGTTTGTAGGTATGGCATCATTCCCTAAAGAAAAGTAATAATAATTGAGATTATATCCTGACTGCGACTCCAATCAAATTGGTTCGTAGTGAGGACTTCAGTCCTCCAATTTCTATGAAAAGTGAAGTCCGTACCATTAAAATTTGAATAAATTTAAAAGCATTCATTTTTATAGCAACGGCCAAAAAAATTAGGAAGTTCTTAATTTCTGAAAGCCTTGATTTGATGGTTTATTTCTTCTTCCTAATGACTAATGACCAATGACTACTAACTAATGACTGAGGGCGGATATTTCCTTTTTCTGTAGTCATTTCTATCCTACAGCACTTCCAGATGTTGTGAGGTACAATAGAATCGACTAAAAATAATATACTAATGAAAGCATACTCAGTAGATTTGCGAGCCTTTCATAGTAGCAGCCCATCTACAGCAGAAGCTGTCGATCGGAAAAACAGCAAAAATATTTGCCTGCAGTAACATCTTAGTTCAAAAACTTATAAATAAACAAAAAATCGAGGGAATTTACAGCCTAAACCTAGGGGTAAACCCAGATTCAGTCATTTGAATAATGCGTCAAAAGAGTTGAGAGAAATAGTGGCAGTACATCCCGATACAACCTTGGTAGAATTGTGTGAGTTATTCGCCCAAAAGACAGGAAATTTGGTGGTAGAACAGCCATGTGTAACGCCTTACAAAAGTTGGGATTATAATCGCAAAAAAAATAGTAAGAAGTAGCCAATTCGGCACTGAAAGAGTCATGAAATTAAGGTTAGAGTAGGGGGGAAAGTCAAGCATATCGACACAAAAAATCTAGTATTTTTAGATGAAACTGGAGTATTACACTTGTTTAACCAGAACTCATGCTTCCAACGAGGCAAAGCGAGCCTATATGGATAACTTACCAGCGCCTAAAGTAGATTCAATTAAGCCTATGATTGAAGCGGTGGGTGCTTCTGTCTTGTGTTTGTCTCCATACTCTCCTGATTTTAATCCAATTGAATTATGGTGGTCGCAACTCAAATCTTTATTGCGACAGTTTTCACCAACCAGCACTAAAATGGTTGAAACGATAATTGCTGTGGCTATTGACTTAATTAATCCGAAACATCTCCAAAACTGGTTTACTAATTGCTGCTACTGTACCTCATAATATCCGGAAGTGCTGTATGTCATAAATATGGCTGATTCACAGATGGTCAGAAACCGGGTTTTTTCCAAAAATCTTTGGTTCTTACCGACAGATTAGGTCAAAAACCCGGTTTCTTTGGCGGAGTGCGTAACTCTTTTTAGTTAAACTGGAGTGCAACTTTTAACCCCATCGCTCTTGACAAATTCTTGATAAATCGATTCATCACCAAAAAAGTCGATCGCACTCTTAGGTTTTGCCATTCTCCCATCCAGCTACACTCAAAACGGGCGATCCTCTTCGTCGATCGGCCTCCCGCAGGCGCGCGCTTCCCTAACGCACCTACCCTCAAAAAAAGCGATCGCACCCGCCGCCCCTCCATAGCTGAGCCAGCTCTCATTTACTTTGCATATCGTAATGATTAGGCAGAGCTATCCTTTTTTCTCAGTGCCTTTTTGCTGCTCCCTCGTGGTTTTACACCAATAATTAAATGCGTATAACCTAATCTGCAAGCAGTCAAAAGTTTTGTTACAATGGGTACGCTGTTACAAAACGTAACTTATGCTGATTTCTATTTTAATAATTGACGTGGCCCTAGTTGCCTGGTCCTTGCACCTAATGCAAGAGGCGATCGCGCAACGGGAATTTTCACTAATCCTAGCCGGCATCCTAGTCGCGGTCTCAGCCGCAGCCCTGATCGTCGTCTACTTCCTCATGGGCTCTTGCTTGAGCCATTTAACCGCAATATCCCAACACACTTATTAAATAATCCTAGGGATTCGTTCATTGAAAAGCAGCCAGGAGATTTTAAAAAAAGTCCAAAGCCTTGCCAGTTCAAGGCTTCAAACTATTTTTTCAAAAAGGCTTGACAAACATTACTCCATTAAGGCATGATTGAGAGCGCGAAAAGAAAGGGGAATTAGCTCAGTTGGTAGAGCACTACAATGGCATTGTAGGGGTCAGCGGTTCGAGCCCGCTATTCTCCATAAACAAGATTAGAGCAACAAAATTAGATCGGACGGCGGTTGAAAGTGCCAGCGTCTTCTTAAATTCGATCGCACTTTCCCGTAAAATTAAAACAATCTACCCGCAAAAAAAGCAATTATCCCGTGGCAAAGTCAACTGAACCCAACAATCCAGAGAGGCCGAGCCAGCTTGCGCGATCGCCTCTGTACGACCTATCATTACAGCTCAAAGGTCGGATGGTACCATTTTCCGGGTGGGAGATGGCAGTGCAGTACGCAGGCATCAGCAGCGAACACCAAGCAGTACGCCAACAAGCTGGAATGTTCGACATTTCCCACATGGGAAAATTCTGCTTGAAAGGGAAACAACTAATGGAAAAATTTCAACCCTTAGTACCCTCAGACTTGAGTCGCTTGCAACCAGGTCAAGCTCAATATACAGTCTTATTAAATAACCAAGGCTGCATCATAGACGACATTATTTTCTACTGCCAAGAACCCGACGCGAACACCAACGAAGAACGTGCAACAATCATTGTCAACGCCGCCACTCGCATCACAGACAAAGCCTGGATAGAAGCCCACTTAGCATCTAGCGAAATTAGTTTTACCGACACCTCCAAAGACCAAGTTTTAATTGCAATTCAAGGCCCGGAAGCTGTCAACTATCTCCAGCCTTTTGTGGAAGACAACCTAGCACAAATTAAAGCCTTCGGACACTTAGAAACAAAACTGTTAGGACAGCCGAGTTTTATCGCCCGAACTGGTTACACCGGCGAAGATGGATTTGAAATCATGGTGGATATAGAAACAGGCAAAAAACTCTGGCAAAAATTCCTCGATGCTGGCGTTGTTCCCTGCGGATTGGGGGCCAGAGATACCTTGCGTTTAGAAGCAGGAATGGCACTTTACGGTCAAGATATCGACGACAGTACCACACCTTTTGAAGCTGGATTGGGTTGGGTAGTTCACCTCGACAGCAAAGGCGATTTTATTGGGCGCGAGGTTTTGGAACAGCAAAAAGCCAATGGAGTATCGAAGCGGTTGGTAGGGTTAGAAATGGAAGGGCGACACATTGCGCGCCACGGCTATCCGATAATATTTGAAAGCGAAACAGTAGGAGAAGTTACTAGCGGTACATTGTCGCCTACCTTGAATCGGGCCGTCGCCCTCGCGATGCTTCCGGTAAAATTAGCGAAAATCGGCCAGCGGTTAGAAGTCGAGATTCGCGGGAAAAATTATCCCGCGACGGTGGTTAAAAAACCATTTTATCGCTCTCCCAACCGCCCCAATTAAATGTAGAGTGCGTCAGCTTAAATTATCTGCGCCAGACAAGATAGCAGAGATATTTGATTTATATGACAACCGCAGATGTCAGGCAGATGCAACACAGATAAACGCAGATGCTTTTAACAAAGGAAAGCGAAGGGATGCCAGAAGTCTGCTGCAAATTGAGAAAATCGCCCTCTGACGCACCGTGGGAGTTTCAGATATTAAACGCCCATAATTTAATAAGATTTAACTGATACTTTTTGATTGCAAGGAATTGACATGGCACAAACATACCCTGATGACCTGAAATACTTAGACACCCACGAATACATCCGACTCGAAGGGGAAATCGCCACCATCGGGATTAGCGCTTTTGCCGTTGACCAACTCGGCGATATTGTATTTCTAGATTTGCCAGAAGTCGGCGCAGGGCTGGAAAAGGGCGAAGCTTTCGGTACAGTCGAGTCTGTGAAAGCAGTTGAAGATTTGAAAGCGCCTGTTACGGGTACAGTCGTAGAACGCAACGATGACATTATAGAGTCTCCCGAAAACTTGGCGGAAGACCCCTATGGGGCTGGCTGGCTGCTGAAAGTGCGCGTTGACAATCTCAGCGACGCCAGTGATGCTTTGTCTGTCGAAGAGTACCGCAAAATGGTGGAAGGGGAATTGGGGTGAGGGGGAGAGTGGGAGAGGGGGAGAGGGGAG
>NZ_JAUBTN010000038.1:0-49216 GCF_036705055.1 Microcoleus sp. CZ3-B2
TGACTAATGACTAATGACTAATGACTAATGACTAATGACTAATGACTAATGACTAATGACTAATGACTAATGACTACCCTTCGACTTCGCGAGCGGGTAAAATGACTGATGACTAATGACTAATAACTAATGACTAATGACTAATGACTTCTTCCTTCTGGTATAATCGTGGCAAAATAGGGAACATTGGTATCCGCACTGTTAAGATATGTACGAAAAAATTGTAGCCCCGACAACTGGTTCTAAAATTACATTCAAAGACGGTTTGCCGATCGTCCCCAACGACCCAATTATTCCCTTCATACGCGGCGACGGTACGGGCGTGGACTTGTGGCCAGCATCGCAGAAAGTCATGGATGCCGCAGTAGAACAGGCTTACGGCGGCCAGCGAAAAATTAACTGGTTCAAGATTTACGTAGGCGACGAAGCCTGCGATGTCTACGGTACATACCAATATTTGCCCCAAGATTCCCTAGACGCCATCAAAGAATACGGAGTCGCCATCAAAGGCCCGCTGACAACCCCAATCGGTGGCGGAATTCGATCGCTCAACGTAGCATTGCGGCAAATCTTTGACCTCTACGCCTGCGTGCGGCCATGCAAATATTACGATGGAACCCCATCGCTGCACAAAACTCCTGAACTGCTAGACGTAATTATTTACCGGGAAAATACAGAAGATATTTACCTCGGAATTGAATGGGCAAAAGGCAGCGAAATCGGCAAGAAATTGATTGAATACCTCAATAATGAGTTAATTCCCGCCACACCAGAACACGGCAAAAAACAAATTCGCCTCGATTCTGGAATCGGCATTAAACCAATTAGCAAAAGCGGTTCCCAGCGTTTAGTGCGGCGGGCTATGACCCACGCTTTGCGGTTGCCAAAAGACAAGCAACAAGTAACCTTGGTGCACAAAGGCAACATCATGAAATACACCGAAGGAGCTTTCCGAGATTGGGGTTACGAACTAGCAACCACCGAATTTCGGAACCAATGCGTGACAGAAAGAGAATCTTGGATTCTGGGCAACAAAGAACGCAATCCCGAGATTAGCTTAGAAGACAATGCCCGCCAAATCGATCCGGGATACGATGCCTTGACTCCCGAAAAACAAGCTAAAATCCGCCAAGAAGTTGCCGACGTTCTGTTTGCAATTTGGGACAGTCACGGTAACGGTAAGTGGCAAGAAAAAATCATGGTTAATGACAGAATTGCTGATAGTATTTTTCAGCAAATTCAAACCAGGCCAGGCGAATATTCGATTTTGGCAACCATGAATTTAAACGGCGATTACTTATCCGATGCGGCGGCTGCAATTGTCGGCGGATTGGGAATGGGCCCCGGCGCGAATATTGGCGATGAATGTGCAGTTTTTGAGGCGACTCACGGCACTGCACCAAAACACGCTGGTTTGGATAAAGTCAATCCCGGTTCCCTGATTTTGTCGGGGGTAATGATGTTAGAATATATGGGATGGCAGGAAGCCGCAGATTTAATTAAAAAAGGTTTGGGCGCGGCCATTTCTAACGGTGAAGTTACCTACGATTTGGCAAGGTTGATGGAACCACCTGTGCCGGAACTGAAGTGTTCTGAGTTTGCGGATGCGATTATTCAGCATTTCGCTGATTAGGTTTTAAAGATTTTTTAACCGCAGGTGAACGCGGACAAACTTAGATCTAATTAGTGATATCTTTGTTTGTCTGCGGTTAATTTTTTTGATTTTTACATCGCGGGGACAGCCATGCCGCGCTCAACTGCTGGGCGCTTCTGCAAGGTTTCTACCCAGCGTTTGAGGTGGGGGTGGTTGTCGAGGGTTAATCCTTGAAATTCGTAAATAGCAACCCAGGGATAAATAGCCATATCGGCAATTGAATATTCGCCGCAGATATATTCGGATTTTGCTAGTTGAGTGTCTAATACTCCGTAGAGTCGCAAGGTTTCTGTTTCGTAGCGTTGAATGGCATAGGGAATTTGTTCGGGTGCATAGCGTTTGAAGTGGTTTAGCTGACCGAACATTGGCCCGACACTAGCCATTTGAAACATCAGCCACTCGATAACTTGAAAGTATTTTTCTTTTTCGGTGGGTAGAAATTTGCCGCTTTTTTCTGCTAGATAGATCAGGATGGCGCCGGACTCGAAGACGGTGATGCCGTTATCGCGATCGACTATTGCCGGAATTTTGCTGTTGGGGTTGATGGCGATAAACTCTGGGCTAAATTGGTCGTTTTTTCTGATGTCGATGACGTGCGTGTTGTAGGGTAAACCTATTTCTTCGAGCATAATCGAGACTTTGCGTCCGTTGGGCGTGGTAAAAGTGTAGAGGTCGATCATAAATTGTCCGCCTTTTCTGTAGCAGGTATAAACTATATTATAATCATTTTAGGCAAATCGCTAATCGTAATGGATATTATTCAAGTTATCACCGAGGACTACCGTAGATTTCCTGAAAATCAGACTTACAGCATTTATGCTAAAGATGTTTATTTTGAAGACCCTCTAAATCGATTTACAGGAGTCGATCGCTACCAAAAAATGCTGGGGTTTATGGGGACTTTTTTTCAACAAATTCAACTCGATTTGCACGATATTTCTCAGTCGGGAGATGCCATAGAAACTCGCTGGACTCTGAGTTGGATCGCACCGCTACCTTGGAAACCAAAAATGGCGATTAGCGGGAGAAGCGAACTGAAGGTCAACAGCGACGGTTTAATCGTTTCCCACATTGATTACTGGAACTGTTCGCGCTTTGATGTTCTCAAACAACTTGTATTTCCCGTCGCTACTCAAAAGTGACTGTCGCTTGCTGCGTTCCCTTTGCTTGCTATGCACCAGGTAAAACCTTTTTTAATTTGCCCGATTAAAAGCGATAGATGATTGCCGATCGCGCGATCGCAGAATTTACCAGCCACTACTATGACAGCGCCTCAATTTCTCATCTAGTCAAACAGTCTTGGCTGCAGCGTTATAATGACAGCTTTGGTGGCGAAACCGGCGATCGAACTCAACACTTTAGTCGATCGAGTCAGGCCTCACCACCATCATTTGCTCAATTCCTCTGGCTTTGAGCGATCGAACCTAAAGGCCACCCTGTTGCGCCATCATCCTTGGCTTAATGGCGACAGCGCAGATTGCGCCATCAACTGCATTCTGTAGCAATCAAACCCAGGTGAGACCTTGATACAAATATGCAATGTGTAGAAAAATGTCTTGCTTGAACTGGATAAATCTTAATTCTCGTCGAACTAATTACCTGTGGCACAAAATTGCCTTGGCAATTGGTGCATTCATCTTCCTCTTGGGCGCGTCGATAGTGCCAGTGGTCGGACAACCCTCATCTCCAGAACCACAGCGATTATTCAATATTTATTCCGCCAACGATAGCACTAACTTTGTTGTCGGTGATGTTTATTTAGATGGTCGTTCGATATTTGCTTTGACAGCTCCTGCGCTCAACACCAAGCAGCAAGAAGCAATTTCTCTTTCACCCATTCAGCAAAGAGTAAAAACCGTTACAAATCAGCTTCAAGGAATTGCCAATACCAACTTTGAACCGGGAAAATTAGAAGTCGATTACAGCGTAGACCAAACGAGTCAACTTCCAATTATTTCTGTCAATAAAAACTATTTGATGACCGTTACCACTGACGATGCTCGCCTGTACGGAGTCGAGCTAACCACTCACGCTCAAAACTTGACTCAAATTATTAAAAATGCCCTGCTTGCGTCTCAACGGGAGCATCAGCCAAAGTTTTTAGCAAAACAGGCATTGCGAGCGGGCGGAGTCATCCTATTTATGCTCCTGCTCAGTCTGGGAATGCGCCTCAGACAGCGCTATATCAAAGCCCGTTATGCAGCAGTCTTAACACAAATCGAACAACTCAATGCTTCCCAAGAGCAAGTAGAAGATTTGTCTGAGCAGGAGCAGGATGAAGCTGCAGCGATTGCTTGCAAACAGCAACAAAAAATTGCTCGGAAGCAGCGGCTCAAATTTTGGTATGAAGTGCGACAGCGGTTATTACAACTCGGCCAGCTTGGCCTGTGGGGAGGCGGAATTTCATTTTGTTTGAGCCTGTTTCCGCAGACTCGATGGCTGCAATCACTATTGCTGAAAAGTTTGAGCGTCACCTTACTCAACTTAATCTTAATTGGGGCTGCAACTTACCTAATACTTCGCATCAGCTTCGTTGTAATTGACCATTTTGTAGCAGCTGTCAGTCAGGGGCAATTCCTTCCCGACAGTGCATCAGTCCGAAGGATTCAGCGGCTAAAAACCTTTTCTGGCGTGATGAAGGGAGCTAGCGGTTTCTGTTGTATTGCTGCTGGCGGATTGACTGCTTTGTCAATTTTGGGTGTTAACATTGTGCCGCTTTTGGCAAGTGTGAGTATTTTTGGGTTGGCGATTTCTTTTGGCTCTCAAAGTCTTGTCAAAGACATGATTAACGGATTGTTTTTTCTCTTGGAGGATCAGTATGGCGTTGGCGATATAATCACTGCTAACAATGAAAGTGGAACCGTGGAAACAATGAACCTGCGGGTAACTCAATTACGGAACCAAGATGGCGATCTAATTAGTATTCCAAATGGCAGTATTACTATGGTGAAAAACCATACTAGCAGTTGGTCTCGTGTGAATTTAGGTATTGAGGTTGCTTATAATACCGATATTGACCGTGCGATCGCCGTAATTAAAAAAGCAGCGACTCAAATGAGTTTGGATTCTGAGTGGCAAGAATTAATATTAGAACCTCCCAAGGTACTGGGCGTTGATGCGTTTGGTGAAAATAGCATTACGATTCGCCTCTTGATTCAAACTCAACCCCTGAAAAAGTGGGAAGTCGGACGCGAGTTTCGCCGGCGATTGAAGCAGGTATTTGATGAAGAAAAAATTTCTATGCCATTCCCCCAGCAGTCCATCTGGTTTAAAAATTCGCTGCAGGAAGTCTCAAAGGGCGATCGTAATTCCAATGGATCGCACGCTTTAGATGAAAAGTATGACCAAAAAATGCGATGAGTTCGCGATCGCTCCATCGGACACGATTTAACTTTTATTGCTATTGACATCGCACCGATTTTGTGCTTTGTTGACAATTTGCTGTGTCCAGCGGGCGATCGCCCAAATTAATTCCCCCACTAAATTAATCTCCGTTACATCCCGTTACAATATATAAGTAAAGAATTTTCAGGCGAGCTAAACAATCAATGCGCTTAATATTAATGACCGGAAAAGGCGGCGTCGGCAAAACCTCCGTAGCCGCTGCTACGGGCTTGCGATGCGCCGAATTGGGATACAAAACCCTAGTGCTGAGCACAGATCCCGCCCACTCCTTAGCCGACAGCTTCGACATGGAACTCGGACACGATGCTCGACTGGTCAAACCCAATTTGTGGGGAGCAGAATTGGACGCTCTCAGGGAATTAGAAGGCAATTGGGGAGCAGTCAAACGCTACATTACTCAAGTTTTGAAAGCGCAGGGACTTGAGGGCGTGCAAGCTGAAGAATTAGCCATTTTGCCGGGAATGGACGAAATCTTTGGTTTGGTGCGGATGAAACGCCACTACGACGAGGGCATATATGATGTTTTAATTATCGATTCCGCCCCCACAGGTACAGCATTGCGATTGTTAAGTTTGCCGGAAGTTGGCGGCTGGTACATGAGAAAATTTTACAAGCCATTGCAAGGTATATCTGTTGCCCTCAGACCTTTAGTTGAACCGTTTTTTAGACCACTTGCGGGTTTTTCTTTGCCAGACAAAGAGGTGATGGATGCACCTTACGAATTTTACGAACAAATCGAAGCTTTGGAAAAGATTTTAACTGACAATACTGTGACTTCGGTCAGGTTAATTACTAATCCTGAAAAAATGGTAATCAAAGAATCTTTGCGGGCTCACGCCTATTTGAGTTTGTACAATGTTGCCACAGATTTAATTGTCGCCAACCGGATTATTCCTGAAGAAGTAACCGATCCATTTTTCAAGCGTTGGAAAGAGAACCAGCAGCAGTACAAGCAGGAAATTCACGAAAATTTTCGGCCGCTTCCTGTAAAAGAAGTCCCGCTTTATTCCGAGGAAATGTGCGGTTTGCCGGCTTTGGAACGCTTGAAAGAAACGCTTTATGCAGATGAAGACCCAAGCAAAGTTTATTACACAGAAAATACGATTAGAATTGTGCAGGACAACAATCAATATGTTCTAGAACTGTATTTGCCGGGAATTGCTAAGGATCAAATTCAGTTGACCAAAACGGGAGATGAGTTGAATGTTCGGATTGGGAATCACCGCCGCAATATGGTGTTGCCACAAGCTTTAGCCGCGCTGCAACCTTCCGGGGCGAAGATGGAAGATGATTATTTGAAGATTAAGTTTGCTTGATGCTGCGGGTAAGGACACGGCATTGCCGTGTCCCTACAATTAATCGGCGGTAGTTACATCTCTCGCGATTATTGTGGCTGGGAGTTTTTGCCCGTGCTGCGATTATTTTGATGTAGGTAAACGGCATTGCCGTGTCCTCCGTTACTGCTAGATACAATTAACATGATTTAGCATCAACGACTTCCTTTAATGCCTCATCAATCACTGCATCGCTGACACCTCGACGCTTCAAACTTGCTACTAAGGCTGTGACTGTCTCGCTCTCAAATCGTTCTAAATCAACGCGCAAACCTTGACCGATATAAGCACGAATTAATGGCTGATAACCCGAAAAACCCAACAATGGTGCAACTTTTTTTAAATCTTCCACAACATCTTCGGGCATACGGATTGTTACGCTAGTCATTGGACGGTTGCGATCTAATCGCTGCTTTAATGCTTCAACTTTCATACTCTGCCCTCTCCTGACGAGTTGCTTTACGTCCTGAAATAAGTTGCGGCTCTTGTTGCTCGTAAACAATTCCCTATTATAAGCCCCCGCAATTATCCTAGAACATCAGTAATTTTATGCCATTTCATGACTTCTGCCAAATCAATCGCCGTAAACCCATTCGGATTCTTAATCATTTTATCAGCGCCATACTTTAATAATAATTTAACAGGAGTTAAGTTGCCAGCCAATGCCTCATATTGCAGCATAGTCCAACCATTTTCATCAATTTGATTTACAATAGTAGGATTTTCACTTAATGCACAATCAATTTTTGCAGCCATATTCTCACTCATTGGATGCTCGCCGATTTCATATTCATCCTTATTTCTTGACTCTTTATTTAAATAGCTATCGGGAACAATTCGGATTTCTCTCGGATCGCCGAATTCCAAACCCCAGGCATCATCATGCACACGCCTTCGAGCGCCATTCATTTTAAGCCGCATTGCATTAACAGTATATGCACCATAAACCATCCCATCAAGAGAATATATCCAATCATCGATGTCGTTGAAGCGCATCACAATCCGGTCGCCAGATCCAATTCCATCTATCCATTTCGGATCGTTTAATAAATCTCCACTAACTTTCAGACCATCAAACTTAACATTCCCCACCCACATATGTTCAACTGATGGTGTAGAATCCGTCACCTTTCCAGTCGGAAATCCAAGTTTTACTGCACTTATATCAAGCCCAGGAATTATTCGCCTCTTTTCCCATGACAACTCACGCCAAAAATATTTAAATGATTCGCGTGCCTTATTGCTAGCAAGATTTATATCCGGGTCATTACCCTTAAATCGATAAATATTTTGACTCATTTACCACCCCCTAGTCGATCGTTCGAGTTAGTTCTAACGTTAATATACATCATAAGCAGATATTGAGCTATTCAGCAGACTTACGCCATTCTTGTCCGAGGCGAACTGCTTCGTCAAAGGTAGGATCGTTTTCAAAACTACCCGCAACTTTTAGCCACCAAGGAGATTTTTTCTGAACGAATACAGATAGCATCTGTTTCATCTGTGCTAGTTCTGTTTCTAAAGTTGCAACTCGCGCTTCGAGGTGTCGAGATTGGTCTTCAATCTGTTGGGAAATCATAGGAATTTTTAGCAAGATAGAGTTATACGGTTATTGTAGCAATATCTTTGCGATCGCAAGCCTATCTACTCAATAGACCTTTTGCAAAAATAACTAAGACGGGCTTTCCGGCCCATCCCACAAGAATCATTTTTTATTGTGGGTGTCTCGCCTGCCCTATAAATTGATGAAAAGGACTTTTGCAAGAGGTCTAGTGAGGAGGCGCACTTGGTATCGACTCCCCTTTTGACTGATAACGAGTAAGCAAACGTTGTCTCAGATCGACTAAGTTGTGTTTTTGAGAAAGTTGTTGTCTCAGTTGCTGAGCTTGTTGGCTGCGCTGTTCCAAATAACTGTCAATTTCCTGACGGTGGTTGAGATAATAAGCAATGGTACTGTATATGTCTTCTAAGCGGACAACTGAATACTGAATAGCGATTTCTTCGGGAGTGGAGCCATTGTGATATGAAGCAAGTATGCTATCTAGGGTGACTCGACTCGAACCTATACGGATACCTCCGGCTTCATCCCAACGGAAAGGGGGAGAGGTTGCTGGGAATTTTGCTGGGGCGCTCATTAAGGACATATAGTGCCTGACTTAAACTGTATAAAAACATTTTAGCAAGATGTCTAACGCTTTGCGTCGGTTCTAGCCCTGTCGGTTTTTGAGGTATTTTTCATCGCGTTTGGAATAATAGTAACCCATAACTATTGGCAGATTCCAACGAAATGTCTGGGAGATTGCGAAGCAGATCGTCCCATGTATTCTGTCCTTGCAATGCTTCTATAACGACTGGAAGCGGCTCTGAGAATATGGCTGGAAAATCTGCTTCTTCAGGAAACTGAATCTTAAAAGCTAACTGTTCTTGAGGTGGATTGAATTGAGCGTTTACTCCTTCTTTGTTACCTCTGGCATCAACCCGATACCAACCAACTTCAGGTAAATGAATGGCATTGAAACCGTGCAATGAGTAAGGCGCACCTTTATCATCAATACTCAACCGCTGGTAACAAAGACCTGCTGGAATATCATTGGCTCTTAGTAACGCTGCTAACAAGTGACTTTTCGCATAGCAATAACCTGTTTTGTGCTGAAGAACATCTGAAGCTCGACAGGTAACAGGACTCATTTGATAGTCATAACTGTGACGAATTTCATCTCTAACCCACTCAAAACACGCTTTGGCGATCGCCCTTGATGTCTCATGTCCCGATGCGATTTGTTTAGCACATCCCCTAATTTCGGGATGCTGCCAATCAATAACTTCACTCACTTTCAAGTATTCTTTCATTTCCATGACTATTAGTCCTCATACTTTTGTATGCAGTCGATTCTAGCCCAGTCGGTTTTTGAGGTATTGTTCATAGCGTCTGCATTCATAAAACAGTGACTTTCATAATGAGATACCGTGTCATGTTAGCTATCTGTAAGCACTTCACTTTTTAATCCGCTGAAGTTCTTCTCGTACAACTCTTCGCAAAGTTTGTTCCAAAGGCTCAGAACTCTGCTGGATATATTGACGCAGCGCTTCATTAATCAAGGTTTGGTAGTTCCCTCCATCTGCTAAATGAACTTGTTCGCGAAACCACGCTAAAACTTCATCATCTAACCAGATTGCGATCCGAGTTTTCTCAGGTAATGTTGGATCGATCGCCCCTCGCTTACCCTGACTAAAATCATACTCTGTTTCCATGACTATTCCCCTCCCTCTTCTTTTCCATCCTCTGCGCTCTCTGTGTCCTCTGCAGTTCCTTCACTCTTTCCCGCATTAACCTCAATCTTTTTCTGCTGGCGTTCCGACGCAGTTGTTTTCAACATTTTCAACTTTTCCGGGTCAGCATCCGATCGCCAAAACAACTTATGACCCTTAATTCTCACGCAATTGTCCTCCAAACACTTCACCCATTCCCGATATTTCTTAACGACAGAACCATCAAAAATCCCTAACTTTGCCTCTTGGCGGGTGAGTTTCGCGAACTTTTCGTAATGCGGATAATTGGGATTGACAAAAGCTTCTTTTTTAACTAAAATTGGCGGATTGTACGCATCTGAATAGTCTTCGTAGCTGACAGAAAGGTCGCGCAAATGTATGTGCATAGACCTATGGAGGGCTGGATGCGGGTTAGTGTCAAAATCTGGATAAAATAAATAGGAAATCTGAGGTTTGCGAGCGTAAAATTTGATGATTGTAGCGCCATCAAGTCTACCGATTGTGCGGTTAGCGCAGCCTTCGTAGAGTCGCAGCAAAGGGTCAAGTTCTTCTAAACATGAGACGTGAACTGAAAGGGAACCGGGTTGTTTGTAGCCGATCGCGCTATCCTCGCAACAATCCGCCACAATATCAGCTTTGCCCAAACTATATAGCATTAAATCTGCCAAAGTGCAAGCTTTTTGATAACTGTCAAACAAACCCTTAATGTCATTGCGGATTTGAACTGGAAGCCGGCGCATCGAAGGACGCTCGCCCAAACCGTTGAGAGCGAGATATACTAGCAAATCCTGGCGGCGCTTGTCGGCGATTTTCTCCCAATCATCCGCATCCGTTGCTTGCAAAATCACCCTCCAAGCGCGGTTAAAACTGTGGAATTCCTGCTTAATTGGCGATTCTTCCGCTAATTCGTCTTTCACTGGAAGACGCCCCCGATCGCTCACAAAAGCCATCAAAGGAGCCAGTATTTCCGCATAATCCTCAAATCGCTTGACTTGCGATCGCACTCTGGGAGTCGATAAGCGCGATCGAAACCGAGAAGCCCGAAAACCCTCACCCGCCGTCGCATCCCGAAACACAAAATAAATCCCCAAAGCCACAGGAATCGCATCAACATTCAAAACTTGGTCAATATAAACCTTCAACTCTTGCTGTTCGTAATACTTCTGAAAAGTATTGCGAGAAGTAATCACCCCATCCCCATAAGCAATTTGACCGCGATCGCCATCATCAATCAAAACCTGAGCCGCCACCACCAATAAATTCTTAGTTAATTCCCAAGCATTCAGCAAAGCTTCTCGGCGTTCCGCCAAAGATTCAATTACATTAATCACATAACCAATATTCACAATATCCGCACAAGTTCGCGTAGTTTCCGGCTGATAGTACGGGTCCCAACCCGCAGCCCCATAACCCTCTCCCGCAATATATTTAACATCGCCGCCATAGCCGCAACCGTAATCAAAAAAAGTCATCCCATCCACAAACAAATCCGATTCCAAAACCAAACGCACCGGCTTAGAAACAGAGTTTCGTACCATCGCAGCTTTGTGGCGTTCAATTTTAGGAATTAAAAGCTCGCTATTCTGCTGTTTCAAACGCTCGACAACAGCATGATCTTGAATTTCCACACCGCAATATCCCAAGTATTTCAGCCAACCCTCGCGAGTCCCGATAACGCTAGTATTGTCAAGCAGTCCCCATCCTTCCTCGCAGCGAGTCAGTCGAGCAAACTTTTCGTAATTGGGATAATCCGCAGTTACAAAAGTTTCCTTGCGGTGCAAAACCGGGGGATTTTCGCTGTTGCTATAATCGAAACATTTAACTTCGCCTGTTTCCAGATTAATTTGGATGCTGGTTTGCAAAGCAGGGTGAGCGTCTGTGTCGAAATCCGGGTAAAAAAGATAAGATATTTTAGGTTGCTGGAGTGAAAATTTAACTAAAGTTGCTTCATCAATGTTTTCGAGATTTTGTCTCGCACAATTTTCGTAAATTGCGAGGACAGGATTGAGTGCTGACAAGGCAGAAACGTGAATGTAAAAAGCTGTCGGTAATTTTTTGCCAATTTTGCTTTCCCGACAGCAGCGAGCTACTTTTTCCACAATACAATTTACCGCAACTCCCCCGTTATCGGGCAGATACTGGTCATGCAATTCCAGAGGTTCTGCTTCTGGTTCGTGCAACAAAATTTGTTGAGCAAAAGCCATCAAAGGTGTTAGCCGTTCTCGATCATTTTCTAAGGGTTCGACATCTAAAATAGGGTTGTTACTGATATCGTAGGTCATAGCTAAATTAATTTATTTTTTTAATTAACCGCAGAGAACGCAGAGGACACAGAGTGAAGAAAGAAAGGATTTATTTGTTAGTCCGCTAGGAGTGGACTTTGTTTTTGTAGGCGCGATTTCAATTACTACTACGTTCGACTATGGACGATAGGCTAACATATTATTAACCAAATATTCGAGTTTCTACAAATTCTCGAACCCGCGCTAAATGACTAGACAAACTCACTAATATTTTTTGAACTACCTCAATAGTTGATAATTGAGCCGCTGCGGGTTCAGATTGAAAGCTTCGGGCATAATTCTCTAATTGTGCGGCTAAATCCGACATCAGGGCAACTCCCACATTTGCAGCAGTTCCTTTGAGACGGTGTGCTTGATATTCCACAGTTGGCCAATCTTTAGCTTCTACGGCTATTTTGGCAGCAGCCACATCAGCTTGCGCGTTTCCTACAAATGCTTGCAAAAGGCGATCGGGCAATTTAATATTAACTCGTCGGAGTTGCTCCAATCTGCTTTTGTCGAACAGTCCGTCACAGTCTCCGTTTTCCCAAGTTTGAAGCGCGATCGCCCTTGGTGCCGGCACAGCGGCCACCTCTACTTTTTGGGAGGTTTCTGTATAATATGTTACCGCTATCTCCGGTTCTGCCAAATTAATACTTGGAACTCCATACTTGTTTTGAAAATGAGCGTTTTGGGCTTCATACTTGTTCAGTGCCGCCGCCAAAGCATCTAAATCTACAGGTTTGCTGAGATAATCATCCATCCCCGCCGCCAGACACTTTTCTCGTTCCCCCGGTAAAGCGTGAGCTGTTAAAGCAAGCACAAAAGTATGCCGATCGCCCTTTTCTCGTTCCCTCAACTTTTTCGCCGTTGCGTAACCGTCAAGTACCGGCATTTGACAGTCCATCAATACTATATCGTAGCTATTTTGGGCCAGCAAATCCAGCGCTTCTTGACCGTTGGCGGCGCAGTCAGCACGATAGCCTAAAGCTGCCAATTGTTCGACTATAACTTGTTGATTGATCGGGTGGTCTTCCGCCAGCAAAATTTTCAGCGATGAGGGCGAATTGGGAGTAACGTATTGAGAATTAGCTGCTGGAAAATTGCGAGTATTAGCAGCCTCCAAGCTGTCAAACTCTCCCCTTTCCTGAACGGGGGCCAGCAAAGCCTCAAGCAGGCGGGAAGGCCGCACGGGCTCGATCAAATAGTCGCTAAAACCCACACTGCAAAGGGCTTCTGCTTTCGCTTGTTCCCGCAAAGCAGTCATGGCGATTAACGAGTCAACTGTTGAGAGCGATCGCACTTTCAAACCAAATTCCTCCGCATCCAAATCCGGCATTTGCAAATCCACAAGCACCGCATCGCAGCATTTTTCCCCTTCCCCCGAATCCTCAGAAATCCCGCCCCGAGCATTTTGCAACCAAGTCAAAGCATCAGCAGCAGTTTCTGCTTCATCGCAGCGAGCACCCCAACTTTGAGCGAGCGATCGTACCGCCGCCCTCCTCAAAGCGCTTCCAGATACTACTAACAGCTTCTTACCTGCTAGTTCGGGCGATTGAGGCTGAACTTGCAACTGTTTTTCCAAAGGTACAGCAAACCAAAAAGTCGAACCGCTATCTAGCAAACTGCGAACTCCAATGTCGCCTTCCATCATATCCACTAACTGCTTGCAAATCGCCAAACCCAAACCCGTACCGCCGTAAGGTCTAGTCGGAGAATCATCTACCTGAGAAAAAGATTGGAACAGCTTTGTCTGCCCTTCCGGCGAAATTCCAATGCCAGTATCCCGGACTGAAAATAGCAATTTGATATCTTCTTTGCCCTCTACCAGTTGTTTGCCCCGCTTGACAGTAACGTGAATGAAAATTTGACCGCGATCGGTAAATTTTATGGCATTTACAGTCAAATTTATCAAAATTTGCTTCAACCTTCCCGAGTCGCCCACCAACTTTTTCGGCACCGAACTATCAACTAAAATATTTAATTCAATATCTTTTTCATCTGCCAAAGGCGCTACCATTTCTATCACGGATTCAATGCAGCTATCCAAATCAAAATCAGCTTTTTCCAGCCGCATTTCTCCAGCTTCAATCTTAGAAAAATCTAGGATGTCATTAATCACGCTCAGCAAATGTTCGGCACTGCGGTAAATAGTCTGAGCGCACTCGCGCGGTTTCGGTTCCAGAGGAGCCCGCAACAGCAATTGAGCCATCCCCAAAACCCCATTCATCGGAGTGCGAATTTCGTGACTCATGTTCGCCAAAAATTGCGATTTCACCCGGCTTGCTTCTAGGGCAGTTTCCCGCGCTTCCACCAATTCATTAATCTTGTCCGCTACCATCACCATTCCCGCCACTCTGCCGTCGGGATTGTACCAAGGGTGAGCAGCCCAGCGCAAATATAAAACAGAGCCGTCTGCTCGTTCCCAAGCATCTTCGCTGACAGAAACTATCTCGCCTTTGAACACTTCTTCATACATTACTTTCCAGCGATTTGGCGTATCTGGAAACACTTCGTAATGACTGAGATTAGTCAGAGACTGCCACTCCAAATTAAATTGAGTCAGCCATTTGTGAGAGTTAGCTAAATAGCGCATTTGAGTATCGAACATCGCCATTGCTACCGGCACGCAAGCAATAATTTGTTTCAATTGCTGCATTTCTCTTTCTAGAGCATCTTCGGCTTGTTTGCGCTCGGTAATGTCGCTAATTATGCCGGCCATCCGCAGTGCTTTTCCTTGCAGATTCCGCTGAGCTTTTCCCTGAGAAGTGCAGTAGCGGTAAGCACCGGATGAATGCAGCAGTCGGAATTCTACATTATAGTCAATTCCTTGTTTTAAGTGATGCCCGATCGCCCGAACGATGCCGTCCTTATCCTCTGGGTGCAGGCGGCTGTATAGAGCATCCATCGTGCTACCAAATTGATAGCGCGACAACCCGATCATTTCCAAAAGGCGATCGTTCCAATAAACATCATTTTTACTTAAATCCCAATCCCAAATTCCGTCATTTACCCCCTCTACAACTAACCTGTAGCGTTCCTCACTTTCCTTGAGTTTTTGACTTGTCATAAGCGCCTTATATTCGGCGCGGTAAACGCGAAGTGCATTAAACAAACTGCGCGACAAACTATCTGGAGACATCTTGCCTTTAACGATATAATCAGAAGCTCCAGCCTTCATCAATTCCACTGCAATTTGTTCATCGCCTTGACCTGTGAGGACAATTAAGGGGATTTTGATCCCAGCTTCCCGTATATCTTTCACCAAACTAAGTCCGTCTCCGTCCGGCAAGCCGTAGTCTAGGAATACACAGTCAAAGTTGCACTCAAATATTTGATTTAATAGCAGCGAATTGTCTGTCTCCTCAACGTCCCTTAAATGTGGGGATTGATTTTGTGTGGAGAGTTTCTCGGCCGCTGTGCTAGAATTTTTGCCGATCGAGAGTTTGGCGAGGGCATCGGCACAATCTTCTGCTTCAGTAACTTCTGCCCAAACCCCAGCGGACTTTAGCGAACGTTTGACCGTCATCCGATCGACTTCATCGTCATCAACTATCAGAATTTTAATAAGCTTGTCCATAACAAGAGAATTAGGGATTAATCCGAAAAAGCTGTGGCATACAAAAACTAATAGAATAAATGCACCGCTAAAAAATCACAATAGCCACTTTGAAACTTTTTTGTTAAATTTTCCATAATCTAGGGGATTTCGCTCAGCATCCAGTATCTGTTTAGGGTTCCCATAACTTCCACAAAATTAGAAAAAGTGACTGGTTTAAGAATATAGCCAGCTACATTCAAATTATAGGCTTCTACTTTATCTCTATCTTCATTAGAAGTTGTGAGGACGATCACTGGAATCGATCTCAGATTTTGATCTTGCCGCAATTCTCGTAAAAACTCAATGCCGTTCATTCTCGGCATATTCAAGTCCAGCAAAACCAACCTGCGCGTTTGAGGCATTACAGGTTCTATTTTTTCTTCTTGGCGTAATATAGCCAGAGCTTCTAGTCCGTTGGCAGCCATGTATAGCGGATTGACGATGTTATTTTTTTTGAACGCTCGCTGGACGTTCATCACATCTACTTCGTCATCTTCTACCAAAAGGATATGAATTTTTTTTTCTTCCATCATAAATCAGTCTTTTTATAGATATGTTTTAACCACTCTTGAGCGTTGGGAGTTTCAGTCAGTCGATTTTTGGATTGAAGATTTACCGGAAAAAATGGGTTTAAAGCCTCCCCGCTGTATGGTGCAAGGAAAAATTAATTTCCCTCGCTGACAATTTCCTGGCGCGCGCAATACCAATTTCATTAAGTAGCGTTACATCTCACCCCCCCAAGGCATCGGGGGGCTAGGACTCGATCTATAGCACATCTTTAAAAAAATGGTATAAGTCCGAGGTAATTGTTAACGGTTTGCTGCCAACCTTGATGCTGGCAACTGTTGAACCGTTTTTGGGTTCGGGCGCGGGGAATAGCGAACAAAGCCCGTCTAATCTCTATTTTGCGTTGTCAAGAATCATTTATAGCTAGACCGATCGCAGTATCTATCCACAGAGGTACTCGCCTGTGAGGGGCGGGGGCGGGGCTGCCGAGAGCCAAACACTCGCCAATAATGCGCGATCGAGCTACTGTAAAATCTACAACTCATCTACATTATGAATCGCCATGTCAGCCGGACGCAAACTCTACGAAGGCAAAGCCAAAATCCTCTACTCCACCGAAGAGGGCGAAATTTTGCTGACCCACTTCAAAGACGACGCTACAGCCTTTAACGCCCAGAAACGCGGCAGCATTGTGGGGAAAGGCGAAATCAACTGCGCCGTATCCGCCCACCTGTTTCGGATGCTAGAAGCCAAAGGCATACGCACCCACTTCATAGACACGCCAGCGCCCAACCAAATGCGAGTCTGCCGCGTCCGCATCTTGCCCTTAGAAGTTGTAGTCAGAAACATTGCTGCCGGTAGTCTGTGCAAACAAACCGGAATTGCGATGGGTACAATTGTCAATCCGGCGCTGGTGGAATTTTATTACAAAAACGATGATTTGGGAGACCCCCTGCTGACCCAGGGCCGACTGCAGTTAATGCAGCTAGCCACCCCGGAACAAGTAGAACAACTAGAAATCGCCGCCCGCGAAATTAACGAAATACTCAAAGAATTTTTCACCCAGTGCGGCATCACGCTGGTAGACTTCAAACTAGAATTCGGCATCGACCAACATCAAAACCTGATTCTCGCCGACGAAATCAGTCCCGACACCTGCCGCCTGTGGGACAACGCAGAAACTGACCCCGACGCGCGCGTTATGGACAAAGACAGATTCCGCCGCGACTTGGGATCGGTAGAAACCGCTTACCAGCAAGTTCTCCAGCGGGTTCTAGCTCAGAAAGTTTAGAGCACTTAACAATGCGCTACAATTGCACAGTTTGTCGCCGTTGTGCTTTTGATGAATGTCAGCGGGATCGTCTCAGTTTTGATCTTGTATTAGTGTTGTCCCCGCTTGCTGTATATATAAGCAAGCAGACAAAAGCGGGGACAGCACTGCTACAACAGGTTTTTACTCTCATTGAGATGTTCCCGATGTAATTAGTCATTGACCAATGATTAATGACCAATGATTAATGACTAATGACCAATGACCAATGACTAATGATATCAAGTCCGATCGATTACCATCACAAAAACGGATCGCGCGTGCGGAATGCGAGTCCGCGACAAAGCAAGCGTATGCCAGGACGCACGCGCGAACCCTACTGATTGCGGTTAATCTACCAGACATGATATGACCAATGACCAATGACCAATAACCAATAACCAATAACTAATAACTAATGACTAATGACCAATGACTAATGACTAATGACTAATATCGTGTGTGTGTGATTGCCCAAAAGAGTGAACAAAAATGCGCTTATCTGCTGTATTGGTGGCAGTTCTTACTGTCTCAGCAACATTCGGATTATCAAATTCGGCAAGCGGTCAAACATCCTACTCTGAATCAGCAGAGGGGACTGTGGCGGCCGTTCCTCCGGTTGGGTCGATCGAATTACCCGATCGCCCGGTTCCAGAATTAACCCAAAATCCTTCTCAAAACCCCAAAAAAGCAGCTAAAAGCAGCTTGGCCGAAGACCTCAAAATAGTGGCGGCCCCTGCCAGAGGAGAAGACGACCGCGAACCACCAAACCGAGTCACAGACTCGCCATCCCCGGTTTCGCCCCAGCTTCAACTCAAACCCGAGCTAGCATCCAACCCATCGCCAGCCCCTAGCAGTCAAAACGCGCTGCAAGAGGTACAACCAGACAGCCAACTCCCCCCTTCGGAAGTGGCAGTAACGCCTGCCTGGGTCGCAGTAGAGCCTCGGAAACAGGACGGAGCGGGGACGATCGCCCAAAACCTACAAGTTTCTCCCAGAGCGACCTCGGACGCATCCGGGGCGAGCGGTCAAAACGCCCAAATTCCCAGACCGGCCCCCACCAGACCGCCGGCAAACACAGTTCCCACATTGCCCCCTGGCCCGGCAGAATCGCAGCCCAGACCAACCCCAGCACCCGCCGAAGCGGCCGAACCGCAAGTGCTAGTTGCCGAAGTTACCGTCACCGGGGCAACGGGAGACCTAGAAACCGAGATTTACCGAGTCATCAGCACCCAACCGGGACGCACCACCAACCGCAGCCAACTGCAACAAGACATCAACGCCATTTTTGCCACGGGCTTTTTCAGAAACGTGCGGGCAGTACCGGAAGACACCCCGTTAGGCGTGCGAGTGACTTTTATCGTGCAGCCCAATCCAGTGCTGCAGAAAGTGACAATCACCGGCCAGCAAGTGCTGCCCCAAACCGTAGTTGACGAAAGCTTCGGCGATCAGTACGGCAAAATTCTCAACCTCCGCCGCTTTGAGGAGGGAGTCAAAAAAATTAATGCGTGGTATCAAGACAACGGCTATGTTTTGGGCCAAATCACAGATGCCCCGCAAGTAGCAGACGACGGCACAGTCACCTTGCAAGTGGCAGAAGGCCAGATCGAATCCGTTGATGTCCGTTTCCTGAACAAGGAAGGAGAACCAACCGATCCCACGGGTCAGCCGATTCGAGGCAACACCAAGCGCTTTGTCGTCACCCGCGAAGTAGAACTCAAGCCCGGAGATATCTTTAACCGCACCAAGGCGGAAAGGGATTTGAGACGGGTGTTTGGTTTGGGAATTTTTGAAGACGTGCGGCTTGCTTTGGAACCGGGCACGACTGATCCGCGCAAGGCCAGAGTAATTGTCAACGTCATTGAAAAAAATACCGGTTCTCTGGCGGCGGGTGCGGGTTTGAGTTCCGCTACGGGTTTGTTCGGTACGGTGAGTTACCAGCAGCAAAATGTGTTCGGTAGGAACCAGAAATTGGGGGCTGAAGTACAACTCGGGGAACGCCAAAATCTGTTTGACTTGAGTTTTACAGATCCCTGGATTGCCGGCGATCCTTACCGGACTTCTTATACGGTTAATGCGTTTAGAAGACAATCGATCAGCGTGATTTTTGATGGGGGAGAACGGGAAGTCAGATTGCCCAACAACGATCGACCCCGCATCGTCCGCACCGGTGCCGGCATCAATTTCACCCGTCCCCTGTCGCGCAATCCTTTTGCCGATTCTGAGTGGATTGCTTCACTCGGCTTGCAGTACCAGCGAGTCTCAATTACCGATCGCAAAGGCAGGCGCGAATCCGATGACGAACTCGGCAACCAGCTAAGTTTTAGCAATTCCGGCACCGACGACTTGACAACAATCCAAGCAGGTGCTGTGCGCGATCGGCGCAACGACCCCCTCCGCCCCACTAGCGGTTCCCTGCTCAGGTTTGGGATGGAACAATCCATTCCTGTAGGTTCCGGCAGCATCCTGTTCAACCGCCTGCGGGCCAGCTACAACTTTTACATACCAGTCAAGTACACCAACTTTACCCCCGGCCCTCAAACCCTGGCATTTAGTTTTAAAGGTGGCACCGTATTCGGAGATTTGCCTCCCTACGAAGCTTTTGCCTTGGGCGGTGCTAACTCGGTGCGCGGATACGACGAAGGCGAAGTAGGAGCTGGCCGCAGTTTCCTAGAAGCCAGCGTTGAGTACCGTTTCCCGATTATTTCGTTTATCGGCGGAGCGCTATTTTTGGATGCTGGCACCGATTTGGGTACGGGCAAAGATGTCCCGGGCGACCCGGCCGGTGTCCGCGGAAAGCCCGGTAGCGGTTACGGTTACGGGATCGGCGTGCGGATTCAATCTCCGTTAGGGCCGATCCGGATTGACTACGGCATCAACGACACTGGCGGCAATCAAATTCACTTTGGGATTGGTGAGCGATTCTAATTAACGAAGAGTCATTAGTCAGTGGTCATTAGTCATTGGTCATTAGTCATTAGTCATTAGTCATTGGTCATTGGTCATTGGTCATTAGTCATTAGTTAGGAGTAATCAGTAATGGGTAATTGGTAATCAGTAATGGGTAATTACTAATTCTCCCCGTCTCCCAATCTCCCCCTCTCCCCGTTTCCCCCTCTACTTTATTCCTTCTTCCTGATGACTAATGACTACTGACTAATGACTACTGACTACTAACTAATGACTACGGACTACTGACTACTGACTACTGACTACTAACTAATGACTCAAAGTACCTTAAAATCTGAATTTGAACTGTCAGGAATTGGTTTGCACAGCGGCGAGCAAACTCGCGTCCGAGTTTTGCCTGCGGCAGTTGGGGAAGGTCGCTATTTTGTCAGAATTGACTTGTCGGCCGATCGCAGAATTCCTGCAACAGTTGAGGCGGTTTGTCAGACTGCACTTTCTACTGAACTGGCAAATGCTGCGGGCGATCGAATTCGCACTGTAGAGCATTTATTAGGCGCTTTGGCGGGGATGGGAGCAGATAATGCTCGAATTGAGGTTGATGGCCCGGAACTGCCTCTGCTGGACGGTTCTGCTGAGGTTTGGGTAGAGGCGATCGCCCGTACCGGCTTGGTGTCTCAAGAATGCCAAGAAGACCCCACTGCATCGTTCGCCCTCGCCGAGCCGATTTGGGTGCGTCACGGGGATGCTTTTGTGGCGGCTTTACCGTCGGGCCAAACTCGGTTTAGCTACGGAATAGATTTTGAGGAAGAGGCGATCGGCAATCAATGGTACAGTTGGTCGCCAGAGGTAGAAAGTTTTGCCACGGCGATCGCCCCAGCCCGTACTTTTGGACTTGCTCGCCAAGTTGACCAATTGCGACAAGCAGGTTTAATCAAAGGTGGTACCCTAGATAACGCCCTCGTTTGCGATCTATCCGGCTGGCTCAACCCGCCCTTGAGATTTGCCAACGAACCGGTGCGCCATAAAATCTTAGACTTAGTAGGCGACCTCAGTCTGCTGGGAACTTGGCCAAAAGCTCACTACTTGGCTTACAAAGCCAGTCACAACCTGCACGTCCAACTTGCTCAAACGCTGAAATCTCAAACTTTGGCGGTGCTAGAGACAAGTTAGAAAAGGTTCGAGCATTCGTCACCGTTACAATTCACAAACCAAGGTGCGAACCCTTGCGTTTATCTAGCAACTGCCAAGGCAGTTAGGATATTCTTAATTGCGGAATTCATTGCAGTGAATTGCTTCTCTGGCGACATAACTAAATCATTCCTTCCATCTTCCATCTTACTGATGACGTTGGACGGAAAGCTCGGAGACGACAGCACTAATGACTAATGACTGATGACTAATGACTACTGACTACTGACTACTGACTACTGACTTCTCCCATACCACACTCACAAGTCTTCAAGTAATGTCCACGCTCACCGAAGTTAACACCCTCAACACTGCTAATTCTGAATCCGTTCCAGCCGAAAACGGTGAAGATTCTCCAGCGGTTAAATCTACTTTTACTCTGGAAGAAATTCAGAAAATATTGCCTCACCGCTATCCCCTTGCGCTGGTAGACAAGATTCTCGATTATGTGCCGGGATCGCGGGCTGTAGGAATTAAAAATGTCACTTTCAACGAACCGCATTTTCAAGGGCACTTTCCCGGAAGGCCGGTTATGCCTGGAGTCTTAATCGTTGAAGCGATGGCTCAAGTTGGCGGTATTGTTCTGGCTCAGTTACCCGACATCGAACAAGGATTGTGGATGTTTACCGGGATTGATAAGGTCAAATTCCGGCGTCAGGTTGTACCGGGCGATCGCTTGCTGATGACTGTAGAATTGCTGTGGGTAAAACGCCGCCGCTTCGCAAAAATTCAAGCTCTAGCTGAAGTGGACGGACAAAAAGTTTGTGAAGGAGAATTGATGTTTTCGATGGTAGATTAAATTTGGGAATTGGGCGGAGCGAAGCGGAGGGATTGGGCAAACAGGGCATTGGGCAAACAGGGCATTGGGCAAACAGGGCATTGGGCAAACAGGGCATTGCTGGCAAATGACTAATGACTAATGACTGATGACTACTGACTAATGACTGCTGACTAATGACTAATGACTAATGACTAATGACTAATGACAACAGCCAACAGTCAAAAGACAACGGACAACAGACAACGGACAACTAACAACTGAAAAATGCTTACTTTGATTCACCCAACTGCTGTGATTCATCCCCGCGCCGAACTGCACCCGACTGTAGAAGTGGGCGCTTATGCTGTAATTGGGGAAAGAGTGAAAATCGGGCCAGAGACTAAGATTGGCGCTCATGCAATTATCGATGGGCTAACAGAAATAGGTGCTAACAATCAAATTTTCCCCGGTGCGGCGATTGGCCTGGAACCTCAAGATTTGAAATATGAAGGTTCGCTGACTAGGGTAACAATTGGCGACAGCAATGTGATTCGGGAATACGTGACAATCAACCGCGCTACAGGAGCGGGAGAAAGCACCACAATTGGCGATCGTAATTTGTTGATGGCTTACGTTCATGTCGGTCACAATTGCGAACTCGGAGACCAGGTAATTATCGCCAACGCCGTAGCCTTGGCCGGACACGTCAAAATCGAGTCTCAAGCCAGACTGAGCGGGGTTTTGGGCGTTCACCAGTTTGTCCGCATCGGCCGCTTGTCGATGGTGGGCGGCTTGAGCAGGATCGATCGAGATGTACCTCCTTATATGCTAGTCGAGGGAAATCCTTCGAGAGTGCGAGCAATCAACAAAATAGGCCTCGAACGCGCCGGTTTAACCCCCGAAGATTTGCTAGTTTTGAAGAAAACCTTTCGGATTTTATACCATTCTGGCTACACCCTAAATCAAGCTTTGGAACAGTTGGATTTGTTGCCAGAAAATCCCCACTTGCAGCACCTGCGGAGATTTGTGCAGCAGTCTGTCAGCAAAGGGCGGCGCGGTTTAATTCCTGGTAAAAAGTGAATGGGCTAGAATAAATCTATCCACAGAGCAATGCTGGCCCTATGAATGTATATACTTCAGTCAAATCTACATTTCTTGAAACAGAACAAGATGGCTGCATCAGGTTATCAGATGTTAGCTGGGAGCAATTTGAAGCGATCGAATCAGCCTTTAAAGATATCGGCGGTGTAAAATTTTTCTATCTCGATCGCATCCTGCAACTTATGACTGTCTCGGCGGAACACGAAATCATCAAAAAAACGCTCTGTATGCTGCTAGAAGCATACATGAGAGCAAGCGGGATTCGATTTTACGGCAAGGGCGGGCCGACTCTGGGTAACAGAGAGTTGGGAGGTAGAAAAGAGCCGGATGATTCCTATGATATAGGAACTCCAAAAACAGTCCCAGATATTGCTATTGAAGTGGTAATTACCAGCGGCGGAATAGATACTTTAGAATTTTACAAACGATTGGGAGTTCGGGAAGTTTGGTTTTGGCAAAACAATCAGTTATCTCTCTACTGTTTGAGAGGTAAAAATTACGAGCAAATTACCCGCAGTACATTTCTGCCAGACCTCGATTTAGAATTACTCCTGCGCTGTGCTAATATGCCAGATCAATATGATGCTGTGACTGAGTTGTTACAACAAATTTTACCCGTTTAAAATCAGAGTTGAATTGAAAATATGAAAATTTTTATCAGCACTGGTGAGGTTTCTGGCGATTTGCAAGGAGCTTTGTTAGTTGCTGCCTTAAAACGTCATGCTGTCGCCGCTGGTTTGGATATAGAAATAACAGCTTTGGGCGGGCGGCGCATGGCGGAAGCTGGCGCTACTATTTTAGGCGATACTGTCAGTATTGGTTCTATGGGTCTTATAGAATCTGTGCCGTATATTTGGCCGACAATCCAAGTTCAGCAAAAAGCTAAACAATATCTAAAAAAATTTCCCCCGGATGTGGTTGTATTGATTGATTATTTGACTCCAAATCTCGGTATTGGTAGCTACATTCGCCGCTGTTTGCCAAATTTGCCCGTGGTTTGGTATATCGCACCTCAAGAATGGGTTTGGTCGATTTCTCCTCGCAATACAAATCTGATTGTCAGTATTGCCGATCGCATTTTGGCGATTTTCCCCGAGGAAGCGAGTTATTATCGGGAAAAAGGAGCCGAAGTGAGTTGGGTAGGTCATCCTTTGGTGGATAGAATGCAATCTGCGCCCTGTCGGGAAGTTGCCCGCAAAATGTTGGGAATTGCGCCGGAACAGGTGTCAGTGGCTCTAATTCCGGCTTCTAGACAGCAAGAACTAAAGTACCTGATGCCGGTTATATTTGAGGCTGCTCAAATTATTCAAGCTAAATTTCCCGAGGTTCATTTTTGGATTCCCCTTGCTAACCAAGCTTTCGGCAGTAAAATAGCAGAGGCCATCGAGAATTACGGTTTGCGGGCTACTTTGTTGGAAAATCAAACTCTGGAACTTTTGGCTGCTGCCGATATGGCTATTACTAAATCTGGTACTGTTAATTTGGAGCTGGCTTTGCTCGATGTTCCGCAAGTTGTCGTCTACCGCGTCAGTCGGATTACGGCGATGATTGCTCGCCACGTGCTGAAATTTTCGATTCCTTTTATGTCTCCGCCGAATTTGGTGCAAATGAAGCCCATCGTCCCGGAGTTGCTGCAAGACGATGCTACTGTGGAAAATATCGTCAAACACGCACTGGAATTGCTGCAAAATGCCGATCGACGCCAGCAAATGAAAGCGGGCTATCGCCAAATGCGGGAAAGTCTCGGAGATTTGGGGGTTTGCGATCGCGCGGCTGCCGAAATCGTCAACAATGTTAAATTAAAGACAGCAAATTAAAGCAATTTTATAATTGAAATGTTATGTCAAGCAATCGGAAAAAGCGACCGATCGCTGTTGATTTATTTGCAGGCGCGGGCGGCATGACTCTCGGCTTTGAACAAGCAGGTTTTGATGTACTTGCTTCCGTCGAAATTGACCCAATTCACTGCGCTACACACGAGTTTAATTTCCCGATGTGTTCTATTTTGTGCAAAGATGTCGCACAGCTAACAGGAGCGGAAATTAGGAACAAATCTGCGATCGGCAAGCGGGAGATAGACGTAGTAATCAGCGGTTCGCCCTGTCAAGGATTCTCGCTGATGGGAAAGCGCGACGTAGATGACCCGCGAAATTCTCTGATTTTTCACTTTCTACGCTTAGTTTTGGAATTGAAACCGAAGTTTTTTGTCATGGAAAATGTGCCGGGAATTGTGGCCGGCAAACACAAGGAACTTTTGAATCTTTTAATTAGCTCTTTTGGGGAATCGGGATATCAAGTAGAAGAAAATTATCAAGTTCTGAATGCCGCTCACTACGGAGTGCCACAAGCTCGCAAACGATTGTTTTTGATTGGGTGCAAAAAAGACTTTGAGCTGCCAAAATATCCTCAGCCAACGACTATGCTACCGAAAAAGAAACTTCCTAAACGCTATAAAAAAATTAATTTACCTGCTGTTCCGACTGTTTGGGATGCGATTGGAGATTTGCCGGAAGTGGAAAAGTACAGCGAGTTGCTGCACCGAGATTGGGTAGTGGCAGAGTACGGAAATTGCAGCAGCGATTACGCGAGTTTTTTGCGCGGATTCGATGATTTTGAAAATGATTATGGTTACGATCGCCAGTACGATCGACAAATCCTCTCTTCGAGTCGGCGCACAAAACATTCTCTCGAATGTATGGAAAGATTTGCAGCCTCCGCCTACGGCGAAAAAGAGCCGATCAGCCGTTTTTACAAGCTGCACCCCGACGGAGTTTGCAACACTCTCAGGGCTGGAACCGACAGGGCGAGGGGCGCTTATACTTCGCCAAGGCCGATTCACCCGATCGTCCCTCGGTGCATTACAGTCAGAGAAGCTGCGCGGCTGCATTCCTATCCTGACTGGTTTAGATTTCACGTCACCAAATGGCACGGTTTCCGCCAAGTCGGAAACTCTGTACCGCCGCTATTAGCGAAAGCCGTAGCTGCACAGATTATTGGCGCTTTGGGCCTGAAAGCAATTAAGCCTAGTGTCAAGTTTCCAGTTGGAAATGATTCCTTGCTTAAACTAAATTGGTTAGAAGCGGAACAATATTATTTATCGCGTTTGTAGCGAGGACGAACAACCTTGGCCCCGAACAATATGATCTCAAGTTCGGCTAAATATAGCAATCCTCGCATCAGTTGTGTGATTTTTGTAGGGACAATCCCCCCGCGAAGAGCTCCGATCCGTGGGGCTAGGCACTCTTAGCACTACCCTACATATTTTACGAACCATTTGAGCCAGCGCTATCAAAACCCGGATATTCGAGCACTTACCAGATTTTGAAAATCGGCCGGGAAAAATTTTTGATAAATTTCGCTGAGTTTTGCAACAATTACGAGATTCTTTGGCAATTCTAGAGCTATCTTTGTAAAAAGTGTATTTTCAGGAGACTACTATGGGTTGGTTTAAAAGACTGTTCGGACTCGAAAAGCCTGCACCCCAGGCTGAACCGATGGCACAAGTAGTACAGCAAGCAGCCCAATCGCAATCCATCGCTCCTGCTAAAGTCGGCCCAGACGGAAATTTTGACGAAAGCGGCTTGGCGAAGCGGGTAGCTTTGGCTTTTGACGGCGATTCAGAAGTTGCTGATATCGAGACGGTGTGGGTTGCTCAGCTCAGCAGCACGGTTGTTCTCAAAGGTCAAGTTCCCAGTCAGGAAATTCTCGACAAGTTAGTGGCGATCGCCTCTGCTGAAGAAGGTGCCACAGCAGTCCAAACGGATCAAGTGACAGTCGGGTAGTTCTTCCCAACCGCAGCAGTTTTGCTCTTGATGTCCGTCGAAGGACTCAAAAGCTCGATTAAACCCGCTGTTGCGGGTTTTTTCCTGCTCTTTGGGTTTCACAATATTAATTTATGTAAACTAACGCATTTTTCTTAAAGAACCGTATAATTGAATACAGAAAGTAAAAATTTTTTACGTACAAAAATCACACCAGACCTGACTGCTCTTTTTATCTGAATATAAGGATCGAAAAAAATGCAACTCACTTATCGCGGCGCAAACTACGAATACGACATTCCCACAGTCGATATGATTGAAGGCCAAGCCGCAGGCAAATATAGGGGTCAAGACTGGAACTATCGGTATCCCAGACACATCCCCGTCCCCCAAAAATACGGGGGCGCAAACTCTACCACAAACCGAGATGTTCAAGCCCTGCGGGATGTCGCAGCAGCTAGCAGCCCAGCGGCGGTTCAATCTTCCCCAACAGTTGCGGAAGTGGCGCAAGTCCAGCGGAGGCATATTTGCAGTATTCTCGATCGCAGACAGCAAGTAGCCAAAGCCAAAGGCGACGAAAGATTGATGCGCTTGCTAGAAATTGAGTGGAAGCAAATGGCTTGTTAGCAAATAGCCTCACAAAACAAAGCATTTGTCAACAGGAGGAAATCGAAAGCAACTTGATTTCCCCCATCTTCTCATACACAACTTTTCACCTAAGTCAAGTACAAATAAACCAATTTCTATCACCCCTTAACGCAAACCACTTGCTTCAGAGTCGCCACAACTTCCACCAAATCCGACTGCTGACTCATCACCTCATCAATGGACTTATAAGCCCCCGGAATTTCATCTAAAAATTGCTCATCTTTGCGGCACTCAACCCCCTCAGTCTGCCGCACAAAATCATCAAGAGTAAATACATTTTTCGCCTTAGTGCGAGACATCAACCGCCCAGCGCCGTGACTGCAACTGCAGTAACTTTCAACATTTCCCTTCCCTTTAACAATAAAAGACTTCGCCCCCATCGAACCCGGAATAATCCCGTAATCCTCTACATCCGCCCGCACAGCACCCTTGCGAGTAACATACACATCTTCCCCAAAATGCACCTCTTTTTCCGCATAATTGTGGTGGCAATTCACCTCTAATAACGGCTTAACAGATTTGCCACCCGCAACGTGCTTTTCCACAATTCGCTTAAACCGATTCATCATCACATCGCGATTAAAACGAGCATAATCTTGCGCCCACTGCAAATCGTGCCAGTAAGCAGCAAACTCCGGCGTACCCGCCACAAAATAAGCCAAATCTTTGTCAGCCAGATTAATTTCTGCCAGTTTAGCTAAATCTTTAGCAGTCTCGATATGCTGCTGTGCGAGCAAATTTCCAATGCCGCGGGAACCTGAATGCAGCATCAGCCAAACAAAGTTTTCAGTATCGACGCAAACCTCAATAAAATGATTGCCGCCGCCGAGGGAACCCAATTGTTTTAAGGCTTTATTATCTTGGTGCTGCACGCCTTGATGAAGCTCCTTAAATTCTCCCCATCCTTGCCAATTAGTAACAGTTGTTTCTACTTCCTTGTTTTCGGAAAATCCCACGGGAATTGCGGCTTCGATATCGAGGCGAATTTGTTTAAGTTTACCTTCTAATTTGTTGGCGGTGAATGGCATTTTAATGGCAGCCATCCCGCAACCAATATCAACGCCCACAGCAGCCGGAACAATCGCTTCTTTTGTGGCAATTACTGAACCGACTAAAGCACCTTTTCCTAAATGTACATCGGGCATTAGTGCGACGTGTTTGAATACAAAGGGCAAAGATGCGACATTGGCGGCCATCTTGGTTTCTTTTTCGCCTAGGGCGTGATTTGCCCAAGATAATACTGGTTTTGGGGTTGATATTTCTAATTTTTCGTAGGGCATTTTGGTTTAAGTTTCTTCTGCTAATTTGCGTGTAGTACATATTGTAACATATAAAGTTATGATGTCAAATACACCTGACAGACTAATTCTCGTAGGGTGCGTCATATCAATTCCGGTTTCATGAGCGAGATGATAGGCAACGGAGGACACGGCAATGCCGTTTCCCTACTCCAAAATAATCATCAGCACGACCTCAGAGATTTAACTATCGCCCGATTAATTGTAGGGAAACGGCACTGCCGTGTCCTGATTGTGGGTAATGTTAATTCCGATGCCACCGGATTTGATATCAGTCGCGTTAGGGGCGGGCAGGATGCCCAACCCCTACTCCCCACAATAAAACTGATTCTTTCTTTGTGGAACAGGCCGGAAAGCCTGTTATTGAAAATTGAAAATCCTTAAGAAATGCCTAAAGATTGAATGAATAATTTACTGTAGGGTGCGGATTCTTGTACCTTCGCCAAGGAACCAAACAGCTCTTTTCCCCCGAAGATAACTAATGTCTTCTGTTTAGAGTCAGGCTTTTGACTCGGCAGTTGTGAGTGAACGGAAATAATCCTATCTGAATCAAATCGATAAAAACAGTCCAAGTCGCTGCAAAGCCCTTCTTCAACATCCTTGAGAGTAGGATAAAGTTCTTGAGAAGGACGCGGTTCATGACCGCTTAAAATCAGTTCATCTGATATCTCCATTTTTTCAATATCGATTAGGTACATTCTCCCATTACCAGTGTTAATTAGAAGGCGATCGTCCGATAGGTAGCACATAGAGTAATCAAAACTATCATCCGAATCAGGCCAAGGCCATTGGCATTGACCGAGGAGATTGCAGTCAGGAAAACTGAACCGACTGAGTTCTCTATTAGAATCATCGAGTACCAAAAATTCGCTACCTACGGGGTGAAATACTGGAGGAGTTGTGTCCGCCAAACACGCAACCTCTACAGCATGAATCTTGATACCATCATCATAAAGCCAATAGACTTGCTGTCCGTCCTGACCGGCAGCAGCCCAAATAGCTAAAATTTGATTTTCCGGGTGCGGGTGAAACGAGAAGGAACTCCATCCAAAAGGGTCTTCGAGCAAAAGTTGTCGCTGGATTTGCCACGAACTGGTATCGCGAATTTGAATCTCGACTTCCTTGCCTTCAATTAATTTCATGCACCAAAAACGCACGCCGTCTGCATCAAACCAGCAATCCTGAAATCCATTCTCGTTATCCAAATAATGCTTAACAGGAGGATTAGGTAGCTTTTGTTCGTACACTAGCTGGTTTTCTGATGTCACAATTGCTAAATGATTGCCATTTGCCATAATTGCTGCCAGCAAATCGCCTTTGGGACTAATGGCTAAACAGCTAATTTCGTCGGGAAGCTGGTATTCGTATTTTGGCGACAAGTTGCGATCGACTAAAGTAACTTTTTTGCGATCGCCACTGACAATCGTCGCCCACTCGGAATTAATGGGTTGATTTATATATGAGAACGACCAGTCAATTTGTCTTTCATATTTTGGTAAAATCAGCATAAAGATATTTAGATATGCTGCGTAGATAGACTCTATTTTAACTGAAACCTTGCAGCATTTATCGTAGGGTGCGTCAGTCGGAAATTTAGATCGGGAGTCAGAGAATGTTTGCTGACGCACCTTACCGACTAATTCTCGGCGCGTTAACTTAACATCAAATGCAGTACCGGTATTGTTTGTAAATCCGACATTCCGACAGGGAATGAATTCCCTGTCTCATAGCAAAAGTCCTCTAAAAGAGGACTGATATCAATTCCGTTAGCATCGGAATGATATAAATGGAGGACACGGCACTGCCGTGTCCCTACAATTGATCGTGGTAGGGACACGGCACTGCCGTGTCCTCTATATCATTCCGGTGCAGCCGGAATTGATATGAAATAGATCGTATTTTTCCATCAAAATCTACAGTCGGTTAAAAACCGACTTTCGCTATGAGGCGGGGGTTTAAACCCCTGCCGGATTGGGGGAAAGCGCGTATTTGCTGGCACTCAATCCTATAAATTCGCATTCTTTCTCGCCGCCTTCTGCACAGGAATAGCCACCGTCTGCGGTTTCTTATTCCCTGCAAACATCCCGAAGAAATCGTGCAGCAAAATGTAAAAACACGGAATAATAAACAGCGTCAGCAGCGTCGCCAGCGACAAACCGGAAAACACCACCACACCCAGCGGTTGCAAGAATTCCGAACCGTCTCCAATGCCCAAAGCTAGGGGAAATAAACCCAAAACTGTCGTAATAGTTGTCATCAAAATCGGACGCAAGCGCTGAGGTGCTGCCCTGAGAATTGCTGTGGCGCGATCGACCTTTTCATCTTCCAGAATTTGGTTCGCCAATTCCACCATAATAATCGCATTATTTACCACAATTCCCACCAGCAAAATCGCTCCCACAATCACCGTTGCGCCGATCGCAGTTTTAGTCGCATACAGCCCGAAAATCCCCCCAGCCAAAGCCAGCGGCACCGTTAACATAATCACCAGCGGATCGACAAGCGAATTGTACTGCACCGCCATCACCACAAATACTAAAAACGCCGCCAAAGAGCCCAAAACAATCAGCGAACTTTGCAATTCCCGGTTAGTTTCTGCCGCCGAACTAGGTATCACTCGCACTCCCGGCGGCAATTTGATTTCGGACAAAACTGCATCTACTTGTTTCAAAGCATCGCCCAAACTCGCGCCCTTATTAATATTCCCAGCAATCAGGAAAACTTGGCGCTGGTTAAGCCTTTGAATTTCCCCAGGCGCTTTTCCCAGTTCAATATTCGCCACATCGCTCAAGCGGATAATGCTGTTATCCCTAGCAGTTAAAGGGATAAATTTTAGTGCAGAAATCGATTGGACAGAAGCGCGATCGAACTGTACCCGCACATCAACCAAACGGTTTCCCCGCTGCAATTGCGTGGGAACAGAACCTTGAATTGCTGTCTGAATCGCCTCTCCAATTTGCCTCGCATTCAACCCGTAGATTTCTGCTTGTTCCCAGTTGGGGCGAATCTGCACTTCCGGCTGCTGCGGGTCTGCATCCGGGCGAAAAGTAGCTAAATTTACCTTCTCATCCAAAGTTGCCAATATCTCGCGGCCGGCTTGCTGCAATATTTGTTCGTTTTCGCCCTGAAGCAGAACATCAACTTCAGCGCCGCGCACTGGCGAATTAGTTAAAACCAAACCCCGCACATTTTCTGGATTCAGACGCAAACGAGTATTTTTGGGCAAATCAATTTTTTTATTCAATTCTTGCGTAACTCGCTGCACAAAATCCAATGTATTGGTGCCAGGTTTCAGCGAAATATTGCAGCCGCCGCGCAGCACATTCTCACTCGTACTGTTGCCGAACAACAGCCCGCCCACGGTCGTCAAAGTGTATTGAGTTTCTGGTTGGCTGAGGATAATTTTATCCGCTTCGGCCATGATTCTTTGGTTGGTTGCTAAATTTGTGCCTGCAGGAAACAAGGCAAACAATCTCGCTTGACCGGTATTAATTCTGGGCAATATTTCCTGGGGGATTTGACCGGCCATCAGCCAACTGCCGCCGCCCAATCCAATAATCGCTACTGCAATTATAATCAACCGCCACCGCACTATGCCCGATAAAAATTTACCGTAGCCGGCGGTAGCATTGGTAAAAGCTCGATCGAATGCGCGCAGCGGCCAAAAGTTGCTCAAACCGCTGGATACCCGCAGCGCTAGCAGCCGAGAAGCCATCATCGGTACAACTGTCAATCCGACAATCAGAGAGGCGGCGACGGAAAAGGTGATGGTGAGAATTAATTCGTTGAAAAGTAAGGAAACTAAGCCACCTATTAGCAAAAATGGCAGTACGGCAACTAAGTTAGTAATGGTGGAAGCAAATAAAGCTGATTCTAATTCTTGGCTGCTTTTTTCTGCTTGCTGCATCAACTGCTTGTTACTTAAGCGCTGCTTGCCATTGGCACTGTTTTTATTGCTTGTTCCTTCGACAATATTCTCCAGCATGACGATCGAGTTATCGACCACAATTCCCACACCCAGCGCCAAACCGCCCAAACTGAAAACGTTCAGAGATAGGCCAAAAACTCCCATCAGAATAATCGCCATTAAAGTTGCGAGGGGAATTGCTAGGACAATAATCAAAGTTTGGCGAAGGGAAGCGAGGAAAAGCAATACAGATGCCCCGGCTAAAACAGCCCCGGTTAAACCCGAAAATAGGACGTTGCTAATAGAATCGCGGATGAACTTAGACTCGTCGAAGGTATTGACGATAGTCGTGCCTTCGGGAATTGCCCCGGATTCTTTTAATTCTTCTAGCCGCTTTTTGATGCCGTCTACAACTGAGATTGTATTCGCGTCGGGCTGCTTTTGAATGCTAATTTTTACGGCTGATTTCTGATTGAGAAATACTTTAACTCGTTCTTCTTCTGTACCGTCAATTACCTGAGCAAAATCGCGCAAAAACACTCGTTTTGGCGGATTGGAACCCGATGCTTGAAAAGAAATTTCCTGAATTTCTTTCGCATTCTGAAAGCGCCCGACGGTGCGGGTTAAAGGTTCTGCTGCTTCTTGCCGCAGCCGTCCGCCGGAAGTGTCTAGGTTGCGGGCTTCGAGGGCTGATAAAACGTCGGAAATACTGACCCCTAAAGATTGCAAGCGATTTAAGTCAATATTTACTTGAATTTCTTCTTGCACGCCGCCGGCAACGTCAATTGCTGCTATTCCAGGAATTACGTTTAATTCCCTGGATAATTCTTCGTCGGCAAATACGCGCAAATCAACTCCTTGCAAGGACTCGGAAGTGAGGGCAAATTCGTAAATCGGCTGCTGGGAAGGGTCAACTTTGAAGAGAGTGGGCGATTCAACTGTATCGGGAAGTCGGTTGCGGATGCGGTTGACAGCGGCGGTGGCGTCGTTGAGGGCCTGGTCGATGTTGCCCCCGGGTTTGAAGAATAAATCGACGCTGACTTGTCCTTCGCGGGTGCGCGAGAAAACTTGCATGACGCCTTCAGTGGCGGAAAGTCCTTGTTCGAGGGGGCGAGTAACTTCGTCTATTGCTACTTCTGGGGAGACTCCGGGGGCGTTTAAGCGCACGCCGATGCGGGGATAGGTGATGGATGGTAGCAAGTCAACGGGCAGTTGGGTGATGTAGAAAAAGCCCACGATTATAATAGCAAGTGTCAGCATGAGGGTGCCGATGTGGCGGCGAATTGAGAGGCTGCTGATGCTGAATCCGGGTTTATCGGCGCTCATTTGATTTTAGATTTTAGATTTTAGATTTGAATTTACTGCGTCATATCAATTCCGGTTGCACCGTCAGGTGACTGTTGACTGTTAACTGTTGACTGTTGAGAGTTGACTCGATTTTATTATTCCGATGCAACCGGAAACGATATCAGTCAGCCTGCGAAGGAATGAGTTGGGGGGATTGCAACCAAATTATTTGTATCAAGCTTTATTTTTGATCGGGAACGATCGAGTATTTAGACTTCGCATTTTGCCATTATAATAAATTATAATAAATTTTCAATAAAATTTATTAAATATTTCTTGAGAGGTAGTCGATCGCCCGCAATCAAGATTTGCTAAAGTTGCGATCGACTGACAACTGACAACTGTCAACTGATATCAAGTACGATCGATTGACCATAATATCCTGGCAAGGGCGGGTTTATGAGATGATTGGTTTTAGGCCAGAAGTGTTGGTAAAACTAGCCGCTTGTATTTACAGTCTTATTTCTACTAACCAATGACCAATGACCAATGACCAATGACTACTGCACTTGACTGCCGTGGGTGCGGGGGTCGGAGCTACTTGTTTTCACTGGCCCTGTGGGGGGAGTAAAATCAGAAACTTGACCTGTTGCTTGAGCGTGAGGCAGGGGTTTTCCGGCAATCAAAGCTTCTAAATTAGCTTCCATAATACTGCGCGGCATTTCGCCGATCGTTTCAGCAACTCTGCTGCCTTTATCGTTCAAATAGACAAAGTGCGGTATGCCGTCTACTCGATATTTGGTGATTTCTGGCAGCCATTTAGTGTTGTCTACATTCAGCATGACAAAATTCATCGGTTCGGCATATTTGTCTTTGATTGTGCTCAAATCGCTAGCCATTGCCTGACAGCTACCGCACCAATCAGCATAAAATTCCATGAATGTTGGCTTGCCGTTTGTTAAGGCTGTTTCCAGCGGTACGGATGTTTTTGCCATTTCGGTGAGACTACTTGATGGCGCTTGAGTTCGCAATCCCAACAATACAGATACTGACAGGGCGATCGCTGCTAACACTATCAATAAGTTTCTGACGCGCGCGGCGGTGGTCATGTCGGATTTTTTTGGTTCGTTGGCAGCAGTTGAGTTTGGAGAATTGAGATTCATAAAATAAAGGGCGATGTTATTTTTATGTTTTTTTTAATAACCGCTTCAAATTTTACCACATTTTGAGATGCTCTGCTAAATTTGAGATAAAATTTGCCTGATACCAATAATTAAATTACGTGTACGTGCGATCGAACATAATATAAGAAAGATTGTGTTTGTAGATTACCGAGGTAAAAGTGAAAAAACGGGTAACGCTGACGTTTCCCCAACGATCGATCCAAATGCCTGTCACCTACCGACTGGCAAAGGATTTTAATGTTGCAGCCAACATTATCCGCGCTCAGGTGGCTCCGAATCAAGTGGGCAAACTGGTGCTAGAGTTATCGGGGGACATCGACCAACTAGAAGCGGCGATCGACTGGATGCGATCGCAAAATATCGGCGTTTCCCTCGCCAGCAGGGAAATCCTTATAGATGAAGATATCTGCGTTCACTGCGGCCTGTGCACGGGGGTATGCCCCACGCAAGCCTTGACCCTAGACCCAGAAAGCTTTAAACTAACCTTTGCTCGATCGCGCTGTATTGTTTGCGAGCAGTGCATCCCTACTTGTCCGGTGCAAGCTATTTCTACTAACCTCTAGGCCGGCGGCGAACTTCTCGGTGCAAGTCGATGGCACAATTGAAGAATGGAAGAATGAGAGATTTTCTGGCAGCTTGCGATGTGGAAACTTGAACTTTAGTCTAAAATTTGGGAATCGACCGTTAGTCCTGTCGGGGACTTCCGTTTTTGGGCGGGGTCGTCTTTTTTGCATGGTTTCCCTAATCTTTTCATCAACATGAAAAAAAACTATTCGCTTTCCCTAACCCTACTTTTTGTTACCTATTTCATTTTTGGCTGGAAATTATCTGAGTTTGATGTTCCCCCGCACCTGACTTGGTTTTTCGCCGTAGCCGCTGTTTTAGTGTTAGCTATAGCTTTGTCGTTCCCGCTCAAGAGAATAAAAAAAAATATTATGCGGTGGATTTCGAGTGATGCCGGAGCTTTTATTTCGATTATTGTAGGAGCTCTTTTGGCAGTTATAGTTTTTACTTGGATGCACCTTTTTGTAACTGGTTTAGTCTTAACTTCAGCCGGAGCTTTGGCAAGATTAGACATTCAATTATTTGGCCACCACAGATGGCGGACTTTTGTGATATTAACTGCTGTTTCTATGAGTGGTTTGGGGTTGGGCGGAGGGATAGAATTTTTGGCAAAAACAGGCCAGCTCGTATTACCTTAATCGGGAAGGGGAAATTCACCCAACCAAATTCTACAATTAATTGGCAGCGGATATTTAGCTGAAAACTATGCGATCGCCCTTGAAGAAATATAGCTCTGGTTTTTTCAAAACCTTACCTCTGACCGATCGCCCCATCGGCGCAATTATAGCAGTTTTCCATCTTCGCGATGTTGTGTCCGGTCGGATCGCGCGTGTGGCGGAATGCGAGTCCGCACGCGCGATCCGTTTTTGTTACGATCGTGCGATCGCCCTAGGATATCACGTACAGATGCTCTATGACCGATTTTTGCTCAATAAAAAAGCAGCTTTCGGGAGCTGCTCGTCAGAATGCATGAGGTATTATTTTTAGAATAGGACAAGTTGAAGTCGATCGATCTCAGGTTACATTTTTTGATACAGGAGAATTGATGAGTGAATGGACGATCGTGAAATCGTCACATAGGAGGATAGCATTGATGCTAAATTTTCCGATAATCAGGTTAGCGTTTAACTGTCCTTGCGCCCTACAGCCCGACCGCGGTGGGGCCATTTTATTTTTTGGCACAACTCACACCATTTTCGCATTCAAAATTGATAATGCGTGATGATATAAAACTTAAGCCCCACATCCGCTCAAATCCGCTTCATATCAATTCCGGTTGCACTCATACATGATGTTAACTGTTAACTGTTAACTGTTAACTGTTAACTGTCAACTTACTATTCCGATGAAGAGAGGATTTGATATAGCGGATATCAAAAAAGTGAGGTATACCCTATGCCCTATGCCCACGGAGGCCTATGCCCTATGCCCACGGAGGCCTATGCCCTATACCGGATAGTACCTCCTATGAGAGCAAAGAAAGGCTATATCATTCCCAAACATTCTGCAGTTAAACGGACACAATCAGACAAAAATCAGTATTTTTACGGTATTCAAAAGTCCTCAGAAACCTGATTGTTTTACCATAAACCAGGTTTCTGAATGTATCAATTGATATCGGGTTTTGTTTCGGGTTTGATAATTTTTTTGATTTCCTCGATCGCGCGACGGGCCACTTCTTCAGGCTTTTCGCCTCCACTGGTGGAAACTCGGACATCTGCTCCAGCGTAGAAACGCTCTCGTTCGTTTAAAATGTTTTGCAGCTTAGATTTGAGATCGCCCTCCCGCAGTAGGGGGCGAGTGCTGTCCGAGCTCAGTCGATCGCACAATCTATCTACAGGTACATCCAGCCACACCACTATACCGTAGTGCAAATGACCCCAATTTGTCGGTCGCGTCACAATGCCGCCGCCCGTAGCCACGATCGAATTTTTATAAGCAGACAATTCGGCGAGCACCTTAGCTTCTAATTCCCGAAAAGCCTCTTCCCCTTCGCGATCGAAAATCTCAGCAATTGACTGATTCGCAACTCGAACAATGAGCTCATCAGTATCAAAAAAACGGTATTTTAATTCCCTTGCTAAAATCCGCCCCACCGTCGTTTTTCCCGAACCCATCATCCCGACGAGATAGACATTAACTCCCCTCAACAAATCCACCGCCAAATCCTCCCTATTTTTATTTGACTATTTTTTCAAATTAATCGGCCCGCCGCTGGGTGGCGAGTCCTCATCAAATACATCATCCTCATCCAATCCCCAATCATCCTCTGATTCTGCACTAGGATTTTGAGGTAATTTCGCGTCACCCGATTGAAGTATGGTGTCTTGCGGTGGAACCACCACCCGATACTCCGCATCGTAGATAGACTCAGTTTTCCCCACCCCAGATTGATTCGGATCTCGATAGCCGTAAGAGTATACCGACCCAGCCCAAGACTTACTTTTCGGTTCTTGTTTCGTTTCGTAATCCCTCGGATTTGCCCCTGCAACGTCATTTACCTGCGGTCGATCGGCAAAATCGCGATCGTCCCCCCAATCATCATCGCTGCCGTCAGAACCGGATTTTGAGCCATCAGAAACCCAATCATCCTCATCGTCTGTGGCTCGATCGATTCCAAGTCGATCGTCATCCTTCGCAGGCCGAGGGTTAGGAATTTCTTGCTGGAAAGTCTGGGCGCTGTAACCCGCCGGTGTCCCGTACTGAGTTCGATAGGAAGTTTGGCTATTTTCCGTATCAAAATCCGGGTCAATCTCCTGTTTTCTGGGAGGGGGAGGCGCGGCGTAAGCTGTTCTCCTGTCTGCTGAGACAGCATCACGGCTGGGAATGTCGCGGCCGGTGCGGTTTTCCCTTTGAGATAGGTAATTGGAAAAAGCCAGCATACCAGAAATAAATAAAGACGTGACAGCACCCGCCGCCATGCCGAGCAAAATCCAGATAGATAAGGGTAATGCGGGCGATCGAATTCCGAGAAATACCAGCGATAAAACCGGCTCCACATTTTGCAAGGCAAAAATAGTTAGCCCTACCACAATTACTAGCAATAATATAGGACGCATATCAATAATATTGGTTATTGGTTATTGGTTATTGGTTATTGGTTATTGGTTATTGGTTAGTGGTTAGTGGTTATTGGTTATTGGTTGTTGGTTAGTGATTAGTGGTTATTGGTTATTGGGAATTGACTAATGACTAATGACTAATGACTAATGACTAATGACTAATGACTAATGACCAATGACTAATGACTAATGACTAATGACTCCCTTCTTCTTCCTTCCAGCGTTTGAGAGGAACGCAATCAATTCCTAACTGGTCTAAAGCGCGAGCCACTACAAAGTCTACCAAATCTTCAATAGTTTGAGGATTGTGATACCAAGCGGGAATCGCTGGCACAATTCTAGCCCCTGCTTCGGCTAAGGTAGTCAAATTTCGCAGGTGAATCAAGCTAAAAGGAGTTTCTCTAGGTACAAGTACCAATTTTCTCCCTTCCTTAAGCTGAACGTCGGCCGCTCTTTCGAGCAAATCCGAGCTCAATCCGGCGGCTAACTTGCCTAGTGTACTCATGCTACAGGGAATAATCATCATTCCTTGGGTGCGAAAGGAGCCGCTAGCAATATTAGCACCAACATCTTGCCACGGATGGCAGCGAAGTTTGCCAGAATTGGGTACTCCTGCTTTTTCCCGCCAGAATTCTTCTTGAAGCGTCGGTTCTGCGGGCATTCGGATGTTCTGTTCGCTTTGCCAAACCATGTAGGTAGATTTTGATGCTACCAGTTCCACGGCGCGATCGGCTTCCAAGAGATATTTTAATGTTCGCACCGCGTAAATCAGTCCCGATGCTCCAGTCACTCCTACAATTAGAGGTTGGGCGGGGACTGAAACAGAATTAGTCATGGGCAATTATCCAGGAATAAGCTCACTAATTATATCGCGATCGAATAACCCCCATGCTGTCGGCTCGATATTACTTATCTACTTCTTCCTTCTTGCTTCTCTTTTCTTCCTTCGCGTGCTTCGTGTCTTCGCGGTTCAACAATACTAATTCTTCCAGCACAAAAGCACTAAAGTTAGCAATGTCGCCTTACTCCTGAATATTTTTTGGCTTAATTTTATCTACAATCAACCACAAGCCATATCCAGCCAGCAGACAGATGATTGGCATAATAGCAAGGCGAAACCTATGGCTGCCAACTATCCCACCTGATACAGTCAGGAAGTAGACAGCGACGCTGACAAGCGTAATCATTGACCAATTATTCAGGAATCTCTTTGATAGTAATGCTATAGCTGCACTTAAAAGATATACGCCTGAGAATAATGACAGGCTTAAATTAGTCCAAAATATGATAGAGCTGTATCGATCGAGATTTTGATATGAAGGAGTGATCGATCGATCGAACCGCCCCACGAATAATGGTACATATCGGTTGGCTGGGGTCTGAACTAAAGTCGCGAACATTCCTTTTAAATGGATTATTGAGTAAGTGAAAGGCTGACTCAAAATCATCTTTTTTCCTTCTTTACCCATGTAACGGTAAATTTTAGCCTGACTCCACTCTCGCTGTTCAGGATGAAGCATAAAATATTTCTCGTGTTTAGTACACCCCAATTGTTCGTGGCTATCTTCAAACTCTATTCTTTTTTGATCGGCGATTAAAGCAGCTCCATTATAGCAATATAAGTTGTAATCAGAAACAGCAGCAAATCCAGAATATCCTGCTTTTACATAGTTTCTAATTTGCCAAATACCAAGGCTACCCATCGACACGATCAAAAAAATACAGGTATGAATAATTAAAAGTTTCCTTGCCTGCATTTTTTTTAAATTCCAGACTAGGAGGATAGCAGTTATCAGAAAAGGCAAATAATATCCGATAGGTCTGACATAAATAGATGCTGCTAAAGTCATAGCTGCCAAAGCTAGGTGTTTTCCTGACTTATTCTTGAAGTATTCTAACAGCAGCTTCAAAAACAAAGTTAATAAAGTTGTATGTAAAGTCTCAGACATTAAAAAAGCTGACCTGAGTATTGGTAAGGGTTCAATGGCATATAGTAAAGCACATACAATGGCAATTTCATCTTTTTTAAAGAGGAGTAAAGCAATTTTGTATATCAGATATACAGTCAAACAATCTAGAATTATTTGAATAAAAACAGTCACATTTCCCACATAGCCTAGTAATATTCCGGGGATTAGTAGTAAAGGATAGCCAGGAGTGCGAAATAGTTCTGGTTGATTATCAATGTTTAAAAACTGACCGAATTCTATGAGCTTATTTGCAGGGATTATGAAGGACAATGTATCACCTCGATTAAACATTTCTAAATTTTGGGTAATACTCAAAGCTAAAACAGGCAGTAACAATCTCATCAATAATGCGACTAACAGCAATGAAAAAATGGTAAATTTAGGCCGGAATTTTTTGGTATTTTTTATCATCTTAACAATTACCTATTTTCAATTGTAAAATTATGGTACGCGGTCTATTAAGCATTAAAGTTATTAGCTATATATCTCCTTACTCATGAATATTTCTTGGCTTAATTTTATCTACAATCAACCACAAGCCATATCCAGCCAGCAGACAGATGATTGGCATAATGGCAAGACGAAACCTATAGCCACCTGCAACGCCGCCGGATAGAGCAAGGAAGTATGCGACTATGCTAACAAGCGCGATAATTGCCCTATTTTTCAGGAAATTATTCGATAGTAAAGTTGCGGTAACACCTAGCAGATAGACTCCTGATATTAATAACAAGCTTAAGTCAGTAAAAAAGACTAGAGGCGAAAGGTGAAAATTACTAAATATTGCTGTCCAGGTTGTTTGACCAGTTAAAAGTTTAGGAATTTGAGAGGAAAGGCTTAGAGCCGGATTACGTTGCCTAGTGAATCGTTTTAGGTACAGCTTTGCGGGTGTCTCAATCAAGGTTCTAAGAGTTCCTTCTAAATGAACAATTGAGGCCTCCCAAGTGTGGCTGAAAATCATTTTCTTTCCTTCTTTCCCCATGTAACGGTAAATTTGGCTCTGACTCCATTCTTGTTGTTCTGGATTAAGTTTTAAATACTTGGCACGACTATTACATCCGAGCTGTTCAGCCATTTTTTCAAAAGCTATATTTTTTTGTTTGGCAATTACAGATAGCCCGTTATAGCAATATAGATTGTAGTCAGAAACAGCCGCGAATCCCGAATATCCAGTTTTTACATAGTTCCTGACTTGCCAAATGCCAACGCTACCCATCGTCACTATAAAAAAGACGCAAGCATGAATTATCAAAATCTTATTCTTTTGAATCTTTGTTAAGCTATCTATCAATAAGATGGCAGCGATAATCAAAGGTAAATAATACCCTATAGGTCGGACATATATAGATGCCACCAGACTAATTGCTGCACAGAGTAAATATTTACACGACCTTTCAGTAAAGTATTTTATCAGTAAATAAATGAATAAGGTGATTAAAGCCGTAAACAGGGTTTCAGGCATCAGCAGCGTCAGCCATAGGATAGATACTGGTTCAACTGCATACAGCAAGGCACAAAAAGTTGCAATTTTGCTTTCACCCCAAATAGCCAATGCAATTTTATATATTAGAAATATCGTGAAGCAGCTCAGCAGTATTTGAATAAAGATTGCCACAAGTTCTTGCTGACCCAATAAAATTCCTGGTATTAATAATAGTGGATAGCCAGGAGTGCGAAATATTTCCGGCTGTACGCCAGTTGCAAACTGACCTGACTCTATTAACTTTTTGGCTGTTATCAGGTATGATTCGGTGTCTGGAGTGTACGCTCCTGATGTGTGGTTAATAGCAAGCATCACACTTGTCAATAAGCACCTCAGCAAAAAACCTATTATCAGCACTCCCCTGATTGTAAAATTAAAGCCATATATTTTTGTACTTTTCATCTATTTAATCCTCATTGACAGCAATAAATGCTCTGTTAATACTGCAGATTTGATCGGGACTTACGCAGGGGTAGTCAGAAACCGGGTTTTTTACCAAGTCTGTGGGTTATAACGCGTCTTGTCGTAAAAAAGCCGGTTTCTCAGTCCCAATGCGTCCAGGACTATTTGATATTGAAATTACCAGCTACAATCTATTCTTTGATATTCGTTGCTTCAACAAATGTATGATTTTCTGTCGCCTACCAACACCAGCTAGCCTAGCGGGAGTAGTCGCAGCATCAACACTCGCTTCTTCGACATATTCACTGTCAGAATTGACCTCCCAAAGGTCATGTTTACCTGGGTTCAATACATTCTGGGCAGCTAAAATTCCCATCAGCAAACTGTGGTCTTGGTTGTTATACTTAAAAGCACCGTAACGACCCACAACTTGCAAATTCTCAAATTGCTTGATATAAGTTTGAATTTCTGATAAAATGTGTTTGTAATTGCCTGCATAAATAGGGTAAGTACGTGGCAAGCGCACGACAAAACCTCCCGCAACCTTCTCATCGCGAAGCAGCCCAATTTTTCTCAATTCTTGTTCTGCCAAACTCAAAAGTTCAGCTTCCGGCTGCCGCCACATCGGTTCGTCGAGGTTACACCAATATTCGCAGCATAAAGGCGTTTGGTGCTGGTTCGGCAGCATTTGGGGCGACCAATTGGCAAAATTAGTTACCCTCCCGACGCTGACACTGGGCTCGTTGATATAAAGCCAGTTGTCAGGGAATAACTGGCTGCCTTCAATTATTAGATAAACGAGAATTGTGTTGCGAAACTTGAGCGATCGCGCCAATGATAAGATTTCCTTACGGGGGGGGGTAGAATCATTTGTTCTACTAATGTATTCAGGGGTACTGAGGAAATCACTGCACTACAGCCAACCGTTGACTCTACTCCGGTGTGGCGATTTCTCAGAGTGAGTTGAGTAACGCGACTGTTGTGTTCGTGCACCCGCACTACTTCTGTATTCACGAGAATTTCCTGATTTTTCCCCAGTAGATATTCGCTGATTTTGTCGTATAATTGGCCTGAGCCTAAACGGGGAAATTGAAATTGATCGATTAGGCTTTTAACTTTGCCATCACTACCAAAAAAAGCGGTGCAAAGTGCTTTTAGCAGCGAAAGTCCTTTAATCCGCTGGGCGGCCCATTCAGCACTAATTTCAGTGCAGGGAATCCCCCAAAGTTTTTCTGTATAAGCTTCAAAAAATATCTCAAATAAACGCTTACCAAATTTAGCTGTAACCCATTCTGAAAAGTTTTTTGGGTGGCGGTTGGGTAACAGTTTTGCTGCTAAATAAGAAAAAAAGATGCGTACATTTTCAACTATACCGAGAGCAAATAAGACTTCTAAGGCTTTGAGGGGATAGCTAAAGTATTTGCCGTTATAGTAAATGCGGGTAAGGCGGCTGACTGTGACTTGTTCGGTGTCCAAAACTTCGTTCCAGAGTTTGAGGACGGGGGGAATCTTAGTGTAAAAGCGGTGGGGGCCGAGGTCGAGAATAAATCCTTGGTACTTGATGCTTTTAGCGAGTCCGCCAACTTGCGATTCTCGCTCGACGACGACAACTGTTTGACCTTGCTGTGTTAGCGTATAAGCGGCAGCTAGACCGGCTGGCCCAGCCCCAAGTATGTATATTGGGGACACGTTTTGCTGTTGATGAAGTTTTTATAACTAACGTTTTAGAGTAGCACAGTTTGTCAATAAAACAACCGATTTATCCTAATTTTAGAGCCGATCGAGCTTATGCAGATTTTCTAAGTATAGTTGGGTTTCGCTATCGCTCTACCCAACCTACAAAATAAAAAGGGTTAACAGTCAACAGTCAACCGTCAACTGTCAACCGTCAACAGTCAACAATCAACTAACTAATCATCATCATCAAAAGCTTGACTACCGCCGCCAACAGCAACTAAATCAATTTGCTGGCGGTAGTAGTCAACGCTTTTGACTTGAACTTCTACCCGATCGCCCAAACGGTACTGATTGCGGTTTTTGCGACCAACTAGAGTTTGCTGGCGCGATCGATATTCATACCAATCATCCTTCAGCGAAGAAACGTGTACCAATCCTTCCACTCGCAACAGTTCGCTCTCCGGCGGCCGCACCTCAATTTCCACAAAGAAACCGTAAGACTGCACCCCTGTAATCAAACCCTGGAAAGTTTGACCGGTGCGCTCTTTCATCAATCCGGTTTTCTTCAATCCCTGCAAATCGCTTTCGGCATCTTCCGCAACCCTTTCGCGTTCCGTCAGATGTACCACCGCCGCTGCAAACTCTGTCTCAAATTCGTGGTGCAAATCTGGGGGGAGAACGTTCCAAGTAATTTGACCGTGACAGGAGGAATGGTGCAGGTTGACTTTTTCCTTAGCCCGAGTTGTGCGGCTGCTGCGGCCTTGCTCGAACACCGCTTGCAACACCCGCAGCACCAGCAAATCGGCGTAGCGGGAAAGCGGGGAAGTACAGCGCGTGTAACCGTCTTGCAGCGCTAAACCGAAGTGTGGCTTGGGAGTTGTGCTGTAAACAGCCGGCTTCATGGTGTCTTCCAGCAGGTAGGTGAGAACTCTTTCGGACTTGAGGTCGGCAAATTGCTGGGTAAATCGCTGGAAGTCCAAGGGCAGAACTTCTTCTTCGTTTTCGAGATACAGTTCGCCTCCGAGGTTGTTGGAGAGTTTGATGAACTCTTGAATGTCCGCAGGGTCTGGCATCGGCTGGACGCGATAGATTGCTGGGACTCCCAAGGCTTGCAGGTGGGTGGCGACAGCTTGGTTGGCGAGTACGACCAATTCGGAGACCGCCGACTGGGCGGGGGTAGCCGTTGTAAAAGCTCCTAATTCGCCTTCGTCGTCGAAGTGAGAGTTAGCATCCGGCAAATTTAGTTCAAAAGCTCCCCGCTGGAGTCTCGTCTGTCTAACAGCCTGTGAGGCAGCCCTGATTTGATCTAGGAAAGGACGGAGGGCGGAGGATAAAGGGTGATCTTCGGCATCGGAGTCTGGTTCGATAATTGCTTGAGCTTGTTCGTAGCTGAGCTGGTAGTCAATGTGAATGACGCTGGTTTGAATCTCGTATTCTGTGAGTTCTCCCGATGCGTCTAGGGTCAGCAGTATGCTGAAGGCCAGCCGTTCGGTGTCTGGTTGCAGCGAGCATCGATCGTTGAGGATTTGTGGCTGTACGGGGATGATTTTTTCTCCGAGATGGGCGCTGGTGCCTCGTTTGCGGGCTTCGCGGTCTAGGGGGGTTTCTGGCTGCACGTACTCGGCTGCGTCGGCGATGTGGATTGCTACTTGCCAGCCGCCGGATTTGAGGGTTTCGATCGACAGTGCGCGTTCTATGGGCGGATCGCACAAAAATGAGGTCGGGTCGAATTCGTTTTCGAGCTCGTTTTCGGCTGTTCCCTCGGAGAAATTTTCCTCTGGAACTTGAGGGGCTTCGTTTTGGGTGTTGGTTTCTCCCTCTTCGTTTTTGCTAAAGGTGACTGTCAGGCTGTTCCGCAAATCTAACCGTTTTTTGATGTCGGTTTTTTTGAGTTTGCTGGGCAAGTTTTCGGCTGCTTTGATGACGGCGGCGGGGAAGGAGCGCGGCAAGTCGTGTTTGCAGCATACGATGTCGAGGTCGTCTGCTGCTTCGGCGTCGGAACCGAGTACCTGTACTACTTTGCCGACTGGCCGATGGGTGCCGAGGGGGTAGCGTTTGACTTCGACGTGTACTAAATGGTCGATCGCCTCTTGCAGGTTTGTGCCGTTGGCGAGCAAGTCTAGTTCAAACAACAGGCGATCGTCCAGGGGAATTGCTCTGTAGCTGACGCGGCCGGTGGGGGTGGCGGTTTGCTTGACTCGCGCCAGTACCGAGGGGTTGGCGCGTTCGAGGATCAGCATGACTTCGCCTTCGGGCGATCGGCGGCGGCTGCCTTCTTTGATGATTTTGACTAATACTCGATCGCCATTCCAAGCTGTCGAGAGGTGACTTTCTCGCACGTAAACGTCTTCTGAGCCTTCGGCATCTTGAATTGCGAAACAAAATCCTTTGCTCGAACAGCGGAGTTTTGCTTCTACTACGTCGTCTTCAGCTACTCGGCGGTAGCGGCCTTTGTCTTTGACTAATATGCCAATTTTCTCTAGAGCTTCTAATGCGATTTGAAGTTTGAGTTGACTGGTGGCGTCGTTGCAATCGAGTTTTTTCTCTAATGCTTTGGGAGCCACTAATTTGTCTTCTGTAAAATTTGCCAGCAGTGCAGCGATAGAAAATTCCATGTAGCGATCGATCCTCTTGTTTCCAGCAATTAGTCTAAATTTTGGCGAAATCAGCCGCACCCTTTCTTACCCTCGCTGTGCCTGCTTCCCAACAAATGCGCGGGTTAGTAGGTGGAGATGCCAGCACAGTCGGTGCTACCTGCAGCCAGGGATTTTTTCAGATTTTTTCCCGACACCGGCAGTCGCTAATTGTCTGCTGTTTGTCTGCAACTGACCGATGGCGGTGCAGACAAAGGCCCCGCACCCTATTCCCCAATACAAGTTTTTAGCGTTGGTTCCTTGGCTTTTGGCTGGCAGCGCCGAGTTCTTCGCTAATAAGTAGAAAGCCCCTGTCGGTTCTTAAAAGATGACTCGATGCTGAAAGCGACGGGTTGAGTCGGGGATGGGGAGATGGATTTGGAGAGGAGAAAATTTGCATTTGGGCCTCCTGCATTTTTCCGTCTGCCTTGTTCCTGCTTTCTTCTTGCTTTTGAAGTGCCTTTTGCCTTTTGCTAAAGCCAAAGATTTTACTGGCGATCGGGCAAAATTGCTAGTTGCTTACCGCAAGAAATGCCCTGTTTTTTGCAAGCGCTCTGTCCTTGCGGACAGAGGTACAACCAGCGGGTCTGGAGCAATCTGTGCTGTAGAAAGTGCAAGGTACACAAAACCGGAGACTTTACTACTTTTGCTTAGTTGCTGTTTCATACCCGCTGCTTGCTAGCTTAAACGGCAGGATGTGGGATAGGGTTTAGTCGGGTGAAAGGTTGCGCTGATGATTCACCTTTTATTTATTGTATGTTGAATAGGTGCTTTCAGAAAATTGTTTTCTGTGGGTTGTACTAAACTGAAGTCATCAGCCCCCTTCTGGTTTCGGGGTCAAAAAATTATGTTTGCTCAATTTCGCGCCCTTTATCCCACTGGACAGTTAATCTGTGAGTTGCTGACTATTCATCACGGTAAGTTTGTGGTTCGCTGTCTGGTTCAGGTTGACGGTAAAACTCTCGCTACGGGTATGTCGGCTGCTGAGTCTGTTGAGGGTGCTGAAGACCGCGCCCGATCGAGGGCGATCGCCGTCCTCGGATTTTCCGAACCCGCTGCTGCTGTTGTTGCCGTTTCGCCTGCGCCCGTGCCACCTCCGCCGACCCTTGGTGCGGAGGCGGAGGTGCTGGTGCCAGTGCCGCCTCCGCCGACCGTTGCTGCTGCGCCTGGGCCGGCCCTTGCTCCTCTTCCTGTTTTAGAAATGCCTGTTGCCGAAAAAGTTGAATTACCACATCAAAGCAATTTTGTCAATACTGAATCTAAATTAAATGCAGAGCCGATCGCACCTGTAGCGGAACCGGAACCGCCTGCGGTCGATCGAGTTCCGGCGGCTGGATTTGTACCGAAGCAAATAGACTCGGATGCTTGGCTTTCTTCCAGCTACGGGGAACCAATGGAGGAACTGTCGGTAGCGCCGGCCCAAATCAGCGAACTGTCGCAGGGTGCTGCTGAAATTAGGGAATTGCAACCGATCGCGGTGGGAATTCCCAGTGATGCGATCGAGGACGATTCTGATACGATCGCCAACATAGACGGCATCCTCAAACGCCAGGGATGGAATAAAAAAACGGAAATGGACTGTCTCCAACAACTTTATGACAAGTCGTCGCAGAGAGAGCTTTCTAGCGAAGAGTTGGCAGATTTCCTAGAATATCTGGAAATTTACAGCAGAACCACTGACGAAATCAAGCGGTTAAGCTGGACTGCCAGCCAAGGAAAAGATTATCTCAAACAAGCTTATGAGAAAGCAGCGCGGCATTTATTAAACCCAGAACAACTGCTCGATTTCCTGCAATATCTCGAATCTTTAGCCTAGGAATTCGGAAACTAAACAAGGCGCTGGAGGCTATTAGATTAAAGAAACCGGGTTTTTTACAGATATTAAGGTTGAGAACCAAAGATTTGGGTAAAAAACCCGGTTTCGACGCACCCGTTTATCCAGGATTAAAGAAACCGGGTTTTTTACAGATATTAAGGTTGAGAACCAAAGATTTGGGTAAAAAACCCGGTTTCGACGCA
>NZ_JAUBTN010000038.1:49316-62820 GCF_036705055.1 Microcoleus sp. CZ3-B2
CCCGTTTATCCAGGATTAAAAAGGTACTTTTGAACGTTAAAAATTAAAAATCAAAAATGCAGAATATTTCCCATTTTTAATTTTTAATTTTTAATTTACGCCACAGCGGCGATCGGGCGGCTGGCCGAAGGACGGCGATCGATCACTTGATCCACCAAACCGTAATCCTTAGCTTCATCGGCGGACATGAAGAAATCCCGTTCCGTATCTTCTTCAATGCGCGAAAGCGGCTGACCGGTATGATCTGCCAAAAATTGATTCAGGCGCTGTTTGTGGTACAAAATCTCTTTTGCCTGAATTTCAATATCCGTTGCTTGTCCTTGAGCTCCACCGAGAGGTTGGTGGATCATGATCCGGGAGTGAGGCAAACTCATCCGCTTGCCTTTAGCGCCGGCACTCAACAGAAAAGCCCCCATGCTGGCGGCCAAACCGAGACAAATGGTGCAAATGTCCGGGCGGATGTGGTTCATTGTGTCAAAAATGCCCATACCTGCTGTTACCGAACCCCCTGGGGAGTTGATATAGAGGTAAATGTCTTTCTCTGGATCTTCTGCGTCTAAAAATAGCAATTGGGCAACGATCAAGTTGGCTAAGTCTGAGTCAACCTGTTGGCCCAAGAAGATGATGCGATCGCGCAGGAGTCGCGAGTAAATGTCAAAGGCGCGTTCGCCGCGACCGGATTGTTCTATAACTGTTGGGATCATTGACGCCAGCCTGCCTATTACGTATCTTTTTTTTATTTTAGCGATTTGGGCTCATTTATAGCGAGCGGTTGAGGGGGGGGCGATCTAGAAATCGGCAAAATCCTTGAGCTGGGCGGGGTTGAGGCGCGATCGAGTCCCTAGTGGAAACTTGAACGGGTGGGATTTCCTCACTCTCAGGAAAAACTGTAGCTGCGTATTGCAAAGAAAAGGTTGTTATAGCCTTTCCGGTTACGCCGGAATGATGTTGACTGTTGACTGTTGACTCGAATTTATTATTCCGATGAATAGAGGATTTGATATTACTCCAGGTATAACTTGGCTCGAATATCCTTTTAGTTTCCATCGCTAAATCCCCACTGGAATTCCATCCCATGAATCTTTTCTACCAAATCTGAAACTTTCACCGGTGAATCATCAGGTACTAAATCGCGATCGAGTATTTGTTGAGCAGTTGCCAAATCCTGACTTCCCGTAGCATCGCTGGTATGAAAGACTAGACAATTCACTTGACTGAGACGAGCAGACAACAGTTGCAAAAGAGCCATCAAGACACGATTGCCACCGTAAGCTCCGCATCCCCAGAAGCCTGTATGAATAATCAAAGTTGGTGTTTGAGCCGACTCTAACTGTGACTCAATTCGTGCTGCACAAAATCCAGTGAATGCTGTTTTAAGAATGTATTCAATTTGTGCAATGCTATAAGAACCCTCGCCATAGGAAGGAGCTTCTATCGCAATGATGTTTGTGATTGTAGGCGGGTTTAGAGGTTTTGTCGCTTGGGCGATCGCATCTGATGTCGCTCGTCCAAAGTTATTGCCGTAAAGACCAAAAGGTCGCCCCTGTTCTGAATTGCGATCGGTAGCGATCGCACACCTCCGTTCTACCCCACGAATCAGGATCGGGGTGGGTTGTTGACTCTCCACTGTTAATGGCTTAATGTTGGAATCTAGTAAAGCTTCTCGCAGTGAACTGAGTGCTGGATGTTCAGCTACCTGCATTTCGTCTTGGGCAAATAGCGAACCACCATAAGCACAAAAAAGATCGTAATGAGCGAAATTGAGATACCACTCCATCTCAGTGCTATCTTGGGATGGCTCGTACCCAAAGTATGCCTTTCGCTCAGAAATATCTGTCTGATGTTCCAGAGGAGAAAGATATTCTGGAAAAGGCATTGCGTACCATCGGGAAAATGCTAATTGACCCCGATGAGTGCATCCAGGCGGACAACAAATATCATAAACTATCTGCTTGTTAGGGTCGTAAAATTTGGGTGGGTGAGAATTCATCAAAGCCTGCGTATCAAATGTCTGCCGACAGATCAAGCTATCTAAAAAGTTGTTCATTGCTCTCTCCATTCCGTGATTAAAACACTTTTTAAATTAATAAATAAATACGTTAACTGCAAAAGGCTGTGGATGTCAAGCCCTACTAGCTCTTAGAACCTTGACTTTTTAAAGAAGTAGGGGTTTTAGGTATTCTGTTTTTTTACTCAAATTTTGATCGCCCAACCTCGGCGGTACATTCCATACAAAATCAACCACCAACACAATACCGCTGTCACGGCAAATGCTAAAGAACCGTTCAGTGGCCCCGCCCACGGCACAAACCAGTTTTCGTAAATCCAAGTGTAGGTACTTGGAGGATTTTCACCGCTACCGATATGAGTTTTTAATAGAAGTCTGGCGACAATTCCAGAGGCAACAAACACGAAAATAGCATTCACTCCCATGATTTCAAACGGTCGCCCCCATTTCCAATTCCGCACTTCTATTGTTTCGTAGCAAGCTGCTAGCAATAGCAACGCCCAACCTGCGGTAAAGACTACATAGGAACTCGTCCACAGTTGTTTGTTAATCGGAAATAAAAATCCCCACAAATGGCCTATTATCACGCAACTGAGGCCGCAGATTGCTAAGTTGATACTGGTGCGGGTTTTAATTGGCTGCACGCGCAACCATTCCCCTGTAAAATAGCCGATGAGGACTGTGACAACTGCGGGTAATGTGCTCAACAATCCTTCAGGATCGAAGGGGCCGCCTTTGTACAGGTGTTGGCTGCCGAGAATTAGCCGATCGACATATCCCCCTAAATTTCCTTCTGGCGTGAGTTCGCCGGCACTGTACCCCCCTACAGCGCCTGCGGTTAGTGCAGCCCAATAGCCCAAAAGCACGGCAACCGCGAGCAGTTTTTGATGGCGGGGGGAAAGGTTGAGAATGGCGATCGCACTGATGAAATACGCTAAGCCGATGCGCTGCAATACTCCCATGATGCGGATTTTACCGAAGTTTTCCACCGGGGCGCTGTTGAGAAGTACGTCAAGGGCGATCGAAGATGTATTTAGCAGTAATCCTAATATAAATAAAATCGCCGCGCGGCGCGCAATTCGCCAATAGATATTTGTTTCTATTTTTGTAGTAGTTTCAGTATATTTTGACAGCGAGAAAGACATCGCGCAGCCCACGATGAACAGGAAAAACGGAAATACCAAGTCTGTGGGCGTGCAGCCGTGCCATTCTGCGTGTTCTAGCGGCGGATACACCTGTTTCCAACTGCCGGGGTTGTTGACTAAAATCATCGAGGCGATCGCAATTCCGCGAAAAACATCAAGGGATTTTAAGCGCATAAATTAAGTTATTTGTTCACTGTTGACTGTTCACGGTTCACTGTTGACTGTTGACTGTTGACTGTTGACTGTTGACTGTTGACTGTTCACAATCTTAGCTGATGCCCAATGCCCAATGCCCCATGCCCCATGCCCCATGCCCCATGCCCCATGCCCTAAATTTCAATTCCTTCCAAAGTCATAATGACAGCATTCTTCATCAACATATCGCAGCGATCGGCATAAAAAGCTGCGGCCTTATCATACTTGTTGACTTGCAACACGCGCAAAAACATTTGCCTTGCTTGCGCGAATTGTTGCTGGTAGTGAAAAAAAATTCCCTGTTCAAAATAAGTTTGAGTTTGTGCTTTTAGTTCGATCATCATATCCGAGTCGCCGTCGTAAATTTCAAATACAGCCACAGGCGTTTGTTTTCCTTTGACTTGAACGCGATCGAGAAACCGACACTTATAATTTTGGGGATCGTCTATTCGACAAAGAGTCTGGACGCTAGCTACAATACCGACTCCGTAAAGCTTTGTCAATCCTTCCACACGCGCGGCTAAATTCACAGCATCAGAAATTACCGTACTTTCCATCCGTTCCGCTTCACCAATAGTACCCAACATTAAAGTTCCCGTATGCAAACCAATCCCTATCGAAATAGGTTGATATCCGCTATTTTGCCTGTGTCTGTTATAAATTTTAACTTGCTGCTGCATCTCAATTGCCGCTTGAACCGCATCTTCAGAACGGTTAGGAAACAAAGCCATAATTCCGTCACCAATGTATTTATCTATAAAACCGTTATACTGGCGGATAACTGGACCAACTCGGCTTAAGTAAGAGTTGAGAAATTCAAAATTTTCTCTAGGAGACATACTTTCTGACAGACTTGTAAATGAGCGAATATCGGCAAACATAATCGTCATTTCCGCCTGTACAGAGTCTCCCAATCTGGCATCAACAATGCTTTCAATCTTGAGAAACTTTAAAAATTCGCGGGGGACAAAGCGGGCCGAAGCTATTGCAATCTTTTCAAGTTCGCTTTTGCTGGCTTCGATTTGAGTCAGAGCGCGAAATGCTCTCAGCGTTGTCACTACTGTGGTAAATAACTTTTTGTTTGTGAGTTCTGTTTTAGTTTTGTAATCGTTAATATCGTAGCTGACAATTACAACATCTTCCGGCACTTGTCCCGGCTGTCCGGTTCGCAAAATAATTCGCACTATTTTATTGTCTAAAATATCGCGGATGTATTTTACAACTTCCAAGCCTGCCTCTTCTGTTTCCATCACTACATCCAGTAAAATCAATGCTACATCTGGATGGGCTTGGATCATTTCTTTGGCTTCTTTACCAGAAAAAGCGCTGATAAATGTGAGGGATTTGTTTTCAAATGTAAATTCATTTAAAGCTAGCTTTGTAATATTATGAATTTCTATTTCATCGTCTACAATTAAGATTTTCCAACTGTCTGGAATCGGTTGTTCTTGAACCTCGTCTTCTTCCGCAAATATTAATTCATCGTCGCCCAATGCTATTAATTCGTCATCGTTCGCAGCGAATAGTTTTTTACTAGCTTCTGACATTAATTACTCTCCTAAATAAAATTCTATTAAAACTCGTGTTATAATAACTAATTACTAATTTTAGCTGGAAACTCCATCATAAATCTTGTACCTTTGTTCAATTGACTTTCGCAGGTAATTGTACCTTTGAGTTTTTGCGTAACGAGGTTGTAAATAATGTGCAGTCCTAATCCTGTGCCGCCCTTACCTCTTTTGGTGGTAAAAAATGGTTCAAAGATTTTACTGAGATTTTCTGGGGAAACTCCTTTGCCGTTATCTGCATATTCAAATATTAGCCGATCGCCCTCTAGCTTAAAATCAAAAGCCAGAATCCCTTCGTCTTCTCCATCGTAAGCGTGAACCAGGGAATTAAACACCAGATTTGTCACAATTTGACACAACACACCAGGATAACTGTCCAGTACAATATTTTCATCGCCTTTAATCTCTATTTTGTGTTTAGTTCTTCTTAGTTTGGCGGTTAAAGATGTCAAAATTTCCTCAAGATAATTTTTTAGGTTAAACGTGCGTTGTAATTCGCTCGACTGATCTACAGCCACTTCTTTAAAACTGTGAATCAAGTCAGCCGCCCGCGTCAAATTTGATAAGATCATATTACTGCTTTGCATGGCCGTATCCAGGAATTTTTCTAACTCGGAGCGTTTAATTTGCCCCTTGCTGTAAAGCTCAAAAAACTTTGTAACTTTTTCCGCCAGCAGCGAGGCGGCGGTGATACCGATGCCGATGGGAGTGTTGATTTCGTGAGCAACACCTGCAACCAAACCCCCAAGGGCAGCCATTTTTTCCGATTCTACCAGTTTCTTTTGGGCAGATTTTAAATCTTCTAAAGTTTGGGAAAGCTCGGAAGTACGCTGCTGTACTAATTTTTCGAGATTCTGATTGAATTGCTGCAAATTTGTGTAAAGTTGGGCGTTTTCTATAGAGATAGAAATTTGAGAAGACAGCAGTTGTAATATTTCTAACCTTTCTGGCGTAAATGCGCCTGTAGTCAGATTGTTTTCTAAATATAGAATGCCGCTTAGTTTGCCTTGGTGGATTAACGGAGTGCAAAGAATAGATTTAGGTTGAAAAGCAATTATATAAGGTGCGTGAGTAAATTGTCCTTCGCGGCTGGCATCATTTAAAACTATACTTTCTTGGGTGCGGGCGACGTAGTTGACAACTGCAACTGATAGCAAAGTTTCTTCTCGCTCTTCATCTACAAAATTTATAGGAATTGATTGCATGACAGCAACGCGATCGGCATCCACAGAACCCGATGCTTCAATAACCAATTTACCATCTTTTTCTAGTATTAAAAATCCTGTTTCTCCTCCGGCATTTTCAATCACAATTTTCATCATCTTTGCCAGTAGTTTGTCGAGAACTATTTCGCTTGCTAATGTTTGTGAAGCTTTGACTGCGGTTGTCAAATCTAGCACCCCTGCACTGTCGCTCGTAGTGCAAGCGCTGCTGGTAGATTTGCGAGTTTCGATATTAGTTGAAATTGAGGCTAAAGTTAGCCACTGCGGGTATTTTGATTCTAAATGTCTTACTTTGGCTTGTGCTCCCCAGCGCTGATAGCAATAACGCGCTTCTATCAAGTAAGTCTTAGCAATTCTTTCTCGTCCTATGGATAAATAAAATGCTCCCGCTAATTCTGCTGCGAGTGCTTGTATTTGTATGTATCCGTTTTCTTGAGCTCCGGCAATTGCACGGTCGTAATATTCCATTGCTCTGACAATATCGCCGAAAATTTGCGCTATTTCTGCCTCGATCAAGTCGCATTTGTGCTGGAGGTTCATCGGCGCAGAAAGTGATTTTATTTGGAGTTTTCTGAGGTTGCTGCTGGCGCAAAAAAGATGCTCTTCTTGATCCTCATTTGTTGCTTGTGGATAGGCTGCAAGTCTGGCGAGAGAATCGTAAAAATGGTATTCAGGAACATTAATAAAGCCCGCTACTCCATCTAAATAAAGTTCGGCCTGTGCTGCATTGTCTAGGGCTAGCTGAATATCTCCAAATAAATATGCTAATATTAACTTTTGCAAATAAAAGTGCTGTAAACCGACGCGATCGTTAGCTTTCAATAGCAGTCGCAACAATTTTTCTTCGTTATAAGTTTCACATAACAAAAGATTGGAAGTATCCGCATTGTCCATCAATTGCCAAACTGTTTTCTGATATATTTGATTCCAAGTCAATACCGTTTCTTGCTTGAGTTGAAATAACAAATGGTTGTAATTAGCCATTTTTTGTTCTAGCGGCATCAATTCTTGACCGATGAAATACAAGGACTGACAAATATTTACCGCCGCATATCCTAGGGATTCTAAATCACCATTTTCAAGGGCGCTTTGATAGGCTTCTTCTAACAGTGGTAAAGTGTCCTTAACATGATGGTTGCCGTGCATCAAAACGAATGCGACTAAATTAAGAATCTTACTTTTAAATTCTAAAGCATTTAGTCGATCGATCAAATTCAAAGCTAATTGACCAAAGGTATCGCCTGATTCAATATCTCTAATTATTCTTTGTAAAATTGCTCCGTAATTAGCATAACCAAAAGCCGAAAAAACCGAATTTCCGTAGTTAATCGATAAATCAACTTGCTGGCATACAATCAGCGGTAACAGCACTGGTTCAACTATAAACGTAGCTGCAAACATACTGGAAAGCACGCGCATAGTTCCTAACTTGCGCGGATTTGTCATCACAGGTAAGTTAATTAAATCTTCTATTTTTTTGTCGCCTAAATAAGCTACTGTTTGGGCCATTGCTTGCTGAATGTGGAGGGGAACTGGCGACTCGGGCAAGTTTAGTCCTAACATTCTTAGTGCTTCTCTACCAATCTGTACAGCTTCTTGCAGTTTTGTTTGCATCGTACAAGCTGTGATTTGGATTTCAAAAACTTTGATTTTATCTAGTTCATTCTTTGCGTATTTTAGGACAATTTCTGCCCATTTTTCCATTTGTTCAAACTCGGTATTGAGGTAAGCAGCTTCTGCGGCTGACTCGTAGAGTGCCAGAGTCAAATCGTAATCGGTTTGCCAACTTTCCTGCGGCAGCAATTCAATACCTGCGGTTAAATATTTGACAGCCAGTTCGTAAGCTGCACTGGCTTTTGCTTTGCGGCCTGCAATTAAATTTAATTGGCATAATTGAAGTTTTTCTAATTCACTGCTGATGATTTGTCTGGCTGCATTTAGTTGGTTGACTGTATCAAAAATATAGTTTTCTAATTGCTCTGGAGGTGCGTTTTGTAGCAAAAATCTGCCTATTTTGAGATGAATTTCTTGTTTTTTGGGTTCGGATATTAAAGCATAAGCGGCTTGTTGAACTCGTTCGTGCAAAAATTTATAAGTCGCGCTAGCAGCATCAGCGATTGGTAGGGACAATTCATCTGTGAAATCTCTAGATATTTGGTCGGTTACTTCTGTAGTTGCTGCTAGTGCGAGCGGAATTTTGTAGGCGTTATTTACGGGCAGAATCAGACCGGACTGAAGAGCTTCCCAGAGGTCTGTTGCTGTGGAAACTAGAGATTTTCCACAGATTTTTGAGATAATTCCTAAATCAAATTTGTTGCCAACACAAGCAGCTAATTTTAGTAGTTGCTGGGTGGTTTCTGAAAGTTTCTGAATGTGATCGATCATTAATTCTACAACATTGTCAGTTATTCCTATTTCTTGTATTTGCTCGATATCCCACTGCCACTCACCTGCAATTTCGCATTTTCTCAAAGCTGGATATGCTTTTTGAGGATTCGACTCATAAATGTTAGGTTCGGCTATATCGACAGAAATATCGGAAGGTGTAAATTTGTATTTCAGCAGTTTTTTTGAGTAAATATACTTGAAAAATTGAGTTAGAAAAAAGGGATGACCTCCAGTTTTTTGGAAAAGCAATTCTGCTAAATCTAGTGATTTTTCTGGCGAGCAGCTCAGACTATCTGCAACAAATTGATTGACGCTGGTAATATCTAAATGCGAAAGGGATATTTCGCTGAAATTTCCCCCTGCTTTTTTAATTGCTTCGACGGTCAGCATTACAGGATGGTTTGCGTTAAGTTCTTGTTTTTTGTAGGCTGCAATGATTAATAAATATTGATTTTCTAGGTTTGTTGCTAGCAGTTGGATTAACTTAAGGGATGCTGAATCTACCCACTGTAAATCGTCGAGAAAAATTACTAAGGGGTGTGCTTTTTGAGCAAAGACTCGGATGAATTTTTGAAATACTAAATTAAAGCGATTTTGAGATTCATGTAATCCTAAGTCTGGCACTGGGGGCTGCGGCCCGACAATCATTTGTACTTCGGGAAGAACTTCAATAATTACTTGGCAGTTTCCGCCGAGGGCATTTAATATTTTTTGTCTCCAAACTTCTAGTTTGGCAGATGTTTCTGTGAGAATTTGGCGCAATAAGTCTTGAAAAGCTTGGATCAAAAAAGCGTAGGGAATATCGCACTTAAATTTTTCAAATTTGCTATCTATAAAATACCCGTTTGCCCGCAGGATAGGCTTGTGAATTTCATAGACTAACCAGGATTTTCCGATACCGGCAGAACCGGAAATTAATACTATTTCTGTATTTCCCTGTCTCATCCTATCGAAGGTATCGAGAAGCAGATTAACTTCGGCTTCTCGCCCGTAAAGTTTTTGGGAAATTTGCAGGTTACTTGACCTATCGTGTTCGCCGATGGTGATGTGAGATATTTCGCCGGTGGTTTCCAGTTGAAAGAGACATTTTTCTAGGTCGCACCCAAGTCCGAAAGCACTTTGATATCTATCTTCGGCGGTTTTTGCTAATAGTTTCATGACGATATCGGAAACGACTTGAGGAATTTCGTCGGTTTGTGATTGATTGATTATGCCTTGGATTTTTTGTTTTTGATTCTCACAAGGAGCAAGTGGTTTTTTGGCAATATGGCAATGTACTAATTCCATCGGATCGATCGCAGTAAAAGGCACTTCACCGCAGAGCATTTCATAAAAAGTGATGCCGAGAGAATAAAAATCGGTGCGGTAGTCGATCGCCCGATTCATGCGGCCAGTTTGTTCTGGCGACATATAGGCGAGGGTACCTTCGAGTAAATTGGGATGGTGGAGGGCGGGGTTTTCGCCCGGTAGCAGGGAGGCGATCGCAAAATCAGCAATTTTGACATCCCCCGTCTCGATTTTGACAATAATATTGCTCGGTTTAAGATCTTTGTGGATGATGTGGTGTTCGTGGAGTTGGCCGAGAGTTTCTGCTAGTTTGATACCGATTTGCAGAAATTGTTGTAACTCTAGCTGGTTGTTGGTGAGAAATTTTTTGAGAGAAATGCCGCCAAAATCTTCTAAAATTAAAACAGGAACGTGATTGTATTTTTCGAGTTGGTAAAGCTTAACTGTTCCGGGCAAATTCAAATTTTTGAGGATTTCTGCTTCGTGCAGGAGTTGGGCTATTTGTGCTGGGGTTGGGTAGGGCTGCGCCAGAGTTTTGAGGATAACAGGTTTTTGTTGTTCAACCTGCATCCCTCGATAAATAACTGTGCGATCGTTTGTATAAATTTCTCCGTCTATGCGATATCCCGGAATGGTAATCATGCTGCGAATGCGGTAGTTTTTAAGTACAGTTGGGGAGTGGATATTTTAGTTCAAAAGATGGAAATAATCTCGCGTTCGGCCGATTGAAAATAATAAAATTGGTTTGTAGTGCGGACGACCGTCCGCACTACAAACCTTTTTTGTTACGGCAATCGATCGGACATAATATAAATGATAATTTTAGCAACAAATATTTAATGATTGAAACACTTATTATAATCCTCTTTTTCTGATGATTGGCGAAGTAAAAGGAGGCATAACCCCTGGATTCTGTGTTACGAGACAGAGCATGGTAACGAGAAAGCATGGTAACGAGAAATGATGATTTTAGATTGTCCTATCGTTTTCGATTGCATCGTCAGGTGATTTAACCTTATTAGTACACAGAGTACACAGAGTCCGAGAATATATATCTGAATCATTCGGATGCTACCGGATTTGATATCAATTGTCAATTGAATAAGTGGGTATGAATGATGAGATAATGGTTGAGATATTGCCGGGGGCACTGTGAAGTAATTGTAAATCAAGATCGCATTAAGAGGGCTGGTGAGTGCATAGGTAAACAAGCTGCGATCGGGACTGAGGCAAAAAGTGGTTTGAGGCGCTATTGAGACAGTTTTCGGTGCTGGCGGCACGCTCTACAGGCATTTAAATTGTATATTTCAATGACCTATTCCCGTTGGCAGTCAAATCCTATCCACCCTTTCCTCTTCTCTATTCGGGCCCTCTCTCCATATTCTTCTCAAACATAACAGACAATTTAGATGCAAGCAAAACTTAGGTGCGAGTGCCAAAATAAATTGGTGGGTGCAAATCAACAGCTAAAATTTCAAAATCATGCAGAATATAATTGCCTCAAATCCAGCGAATGCTACCGATCGCGCTTTTGGTACCGCAGAGATTAAACTACTGGTACTAGATATCGACGGCACGATCGCAGGTTTGTCAAATGACATCCGACAACCCGTCAAGCAGGCAGTTTTGGCTGCCGAGTCGCGGGGAGTGAAAGTGGCCATCGCTACGGGCAGGATGTACAAATCGGCTTTGCGTTTTCACTCAGAAATTGGCTCAACTTTGCCGCTGATTTGCTACCAGGGCGCGTGGATTCAAGATCCAGCTACTCAAAAGCGACTGCGACACTTGCCGCTGTCGAAACAAACTGCTCTGCAACTATTAGAGCATTTTGAAGCACTGGATTACCGATCGCTCCTTTCGATCCATTTCTATATTGACGACAAACTTTACGTACCGGAAATTACAGCAGCTACCCGAATTTATGCCGAACGATCGGGCATTGAACCAATTGTAATTCAAGATTTGCGGCGAGATATGCCGGGGGAACCGACGAAGGTTTTGGCCTTGTGCGAGAATCCAGAGGTACTCCACGGCTTGCTCAGCAGTATGCGGAAGCGCTACACGCCTGCGGAGCTTTATTTGACTCAATCGGTGGCTACTTTTTTTGAAGCTACGCATCCTTTGGCGAGTAAGGGAGATGGTGTGCAGTATTTAGCCGAAAAAGTTTTGGGTTTGCAGCCGGCTCAGGTGATGGCGATCGGCGACAATTTTAACGATCTAGAAATGATTTCCTACGCGGGTGTGGGCGTGGCGATGGGGAATGCTCCTGATGGTGTGAAGGCTATTGCTGATTGGGTTGCGCCGGATGTGGAGGAAGATGGGGTGGTGGCTGCGATCGAACAATTTGTTTTGGGCGGCTGATATTTCTAGCAATAATAATTTTCCCAATATTATAGGGACACGGCAATGCCGTGTCCCTACAATAACTTAAAAATGCCTTTCCACAGAAAAAGCACCGACGACTGGCCGTGTTTCGTCTCGGTGCTTTCTCTGGTTCGCTCCTCACACGTCCATTAATATAGCCGACTCGCCCGAATGTGTCAAGACTTTTTAGTAAAGTTTTTTTTGAGTCTTTCCAATCCGGGCGGCGGGTGCGGTGGATGGAGGCAGAACCTTTGCTGTGCAAGGGTTTTGGCCGATCGCCCTTTTCGGGCATTCCCCCGAAAAATTTTAGTTCAATTCCTGCAGCCAGTCCAAAATCAGAGCGTTGACTTCACTGGGCCGCTCGTCGTGGGGACAGTGGCCGGTGTTGGGAATTGAAACAAATTTCACTGGTTTATCGTTGGCCGCTAATTCTTGGTAAATTTTGCTGCCGGCGATCGGCGTCCAGGGGTCGTCTGCACCCCAAAGTACCAATAACGGACGATCGACCTTTGGCAGTAATTCTGACGGTTGAGGGCCTGCTGGGGCTGTGAGAATGGAAGCGAAAACTTGTTGAGCTCCGGGCTCGCAGGAGGGCGCGTGCAGGAGTTCTACGAGTTCGTCGGTGATGGCTTCGCGGTTCCCGTAGACTTGGCGCAGGGTGTTGCGGATGCGGTGTTTTTGGCGGATGTTGTTGAAGACAAACGGGCCGATGACGGGCGATCGAACTAATTTAGTAAAAGTCCCCATCACTACTCGCAGCGGGAAATTCAGTTCCTCCGGTCTGTGGTTGAGCCCGCCAGCACAGTTGATTAACACACCGCCTGCAGATATTTCTGGATGGTTGGCGACTACCATCAAACTCAGCAAAGCGCCGATCGAATTTCCGACAAATACCGCCGGTTCCTGTACCAATTCTGTCCAGAAATCTGTCAGCAATTCTTCCCACAATTCCAGCGTATAATCAAGCGCCGGTTTGCCTGAAGCCCCGAATCCCAACAAGTCCAGCGCAAATACCCGGTAGCCCCCCGCCGCGAGTGCGGGGATATTTTGCCGCCAATGTCCTATAGAAGCCCCAAACCCGTGAATCAAGATCAGAGGGCGGCCGGTTCCTTGGACGGTATATTGGATTTTGTGACCTTTCCAAGTCCAAATCAGCTTCTCAAAACTCGTTGCAGATACTAATTGTTGTGCAGTCACGGCTCTAAATGTAAATTTTCGTTAACTTCTTCGATCGTAGCAGAAGTCAGTTGTCATTAGTCATTAGTCATTAGTCATTAGTCATTAGTCATTAGTCATTAGTCATTAGTCATTAGTCATTAGTCATTA
>NZ_JAUBTN010000039.1:0-7089 GCF_036705055.1 Microcoleus sp. CZ3-B2
CGATCGCGCTTGAGCCAGTCGTCGAGTACATCAAAGATGCCTCTTTCGGTCTGGGCGCGTCCGACTGCGATTGTCATAGTTATAAAATCCTCTTGCTTGTTAAAAGACCAAGGTTTCTAATTAAAGTTAACATAACTATATATTATAAGTTGATAAAATTTCAACTAAAAGACCAGAATTCCCCCACTAGATGCGTACTCCCCCAGTCGCGATCGGTTCCACAAGCGAGAAATTTGAGGTACTTCCAAGCCAACTGACTCGCTTTTCGCCGCCGCAGTTAAGGGTGGTTGAGGAGCCAGTCGCGCCAAGGAAGTGCGAGTGAGGTAGGCTAGTTGAATTAAAATTTGGCTTTAAGGCTGTTTAATCTTATGACTGCAAAAGCAACGACCTCGATCGATTCTATCCTCCGCTACGAGGTTTTGGGTTCCCGCCGCTTCAGCAATTACTGGTGGGCGACGATTGTCACCATTGGAGGGACTGGTTTCCTGCTTTCGGGCCTTTCGAGCTACTTGCACGTCAACCTGCTGCCTTTTGCTGACCCGACTGAGCTCATTTTTATCCCCCAAGGCATTGCGATGGGTTTCTACGGTGTCTGCGGCGTGCTGTTGGCACTTTACCTGTGGCTGACTGTTCTGTGGGATGTCGGCGGCGGATACAATGAGTTCGATCGCAAAACTGGTAACATTCGGATCTTTCGCTGGGGATTTCCCGGCAAAAACCGCAAACTTGATTTTACTTGCAAAACATCCGACGTGCAATCTGTGCGGGTGGACATTAAAGAAGGTCTCAGTCCCCGCCGCAGCATTTATCTCAAGCTGAAAGACCGCCGTCAGTTTCCCCTAACTAGAGTCGGACAGCCGATTGCTTTGTCTGATGTGGAAAATCAAGCTGCGGAATTAGCTCGATTTTTGCAAGTTCCCCTAGAAGGACTGTAGATATTTTCGATTTTCGATTGTTAATGTCTTGTCGTCTTGTAGGGTGCGCTTGGGCGCACCAAATCGAGAAATCTCGGAATTTAGAGATTGGGAATTGGGCATTTTCGATGGCAGAATTCGTAATGTCTTGTAGGGTGCGCTTGGGCGCACCAAATCGATAAATCTCGAAATTTAGAGATTGGGAATTGGGGATTGTCGATCGCAGAATTGGTAATGTTTAGTAGGTTGGACGGCGACGCACCAAGTCGATAAATCTAGGGTGCGCGTCGCCGTACACCTTACCCGGTTGAAGGAAAATGAAAGTGAAAATACAAATGCAAATGCAAATGCAAATCAAAATTCAGCGGTGGTTGTTCTCACTTTTAATAATTGGTGCGCTGTTTGTCGGGGGATGCGGTAGTTCCCCGCAGGCTAACTCCACTCCGACACCGAATCCGGTGTCTGGTGAAAGCATTTCTTTGACTCCACCTCCGTCTCCTTCTAATGCTGTGGCGGTGAGTTCGCAATTTAGCAATTTGCCGCGTTTGGAAGGAAAAGCAACGGTGGTGATGATGGTCAAAGGTGCTCCAATTACGATCGAAGTTGACGGCACAAATGCGCCAATTACTGCGGGCAATTTTGTCGATTTGGTTCAGAAAGGTGTCTACGACGGGCTGGTATTTCACCGAGTCGTGCGGGAACCTCAGCCTTTTGTAGTTCAGGGCGGCGACCCGCAGGGTAAAGACCCTAAATTCCCTACGGCGCGGCTGGGAACTGGGGGTTTTATTGACCCGAAAACATCTGCAGAACGCAGGATTCCTCTGGAAATTAAAGCTAAAGGTGCTCCGAGTCCGACTTACAGCAAAACGCTAGAACAAGCTGGGGTTGCTGAAAAACCTGTGTTGATGCACACTCGCGGGGCTGTGGCGATGGCCCGATCGCAAAGTCCTGATTCGGCTTCTTCTCAGTTTTACTTTACTTTGACCGATGTACCGTTTTTGGACGGTAGCTATGCGGTTTTTGGGTACGTGAAGGAAGGGATGGATGTGGTTGATAAGATTGAAGCGGGCGATCGGATTGAGAAGGCTACTGTTACTCAGGGTTTGGAAAATTTTAAACCTGGTAGCTGAAGGTAGTCATTAGTCATTAGTCATTAGTCATTAGTCATTAGTCATTAGTCATTGGTCATTGGTCATATCAATTCCGGTTGTACTCATACATGACTGTTGACTGTTGACTGTTGACTGTTGACTCTATTTTATTATTCCGATGCAACCGGAAACGATATGATTAGTCATTAGTCATCGGTCATCGGTCATTGGTCATGAGTCATTAAGGATGAAGGATTGACTGACAAACTGGTGACTGATGATTTAAGGTGGGAGCATTTCATTTTTACATAAAGCATTTTTTGTTGTATTGCTGTCCTTGAAAAGCGAGCTATAGAAGGAGGCGAACTTCGGAGGACACTACATAAACCCAACTGAGATGCTCCATTACGGCTAAGTACAAAAATGGATGTTGTTGTTACTGGAATTGGTCTGCTTTCAGCTTTGGGGAATCTGAAAAATAGCTGGAAAAGACTGTTGGCTGGTGAGTCGGGAATTGAGATACATCAACCTTTTTTAGAAGTTGAACCGCGAGTTTTGGCTTTGGTTGGTACAAAACCTGCTGATTTAATAAGTTTAATTCTGCCTGTTTTAGCAGAGGCTTTGCAAGATGCTAATTTGACTTTGCCTTTGCGCGATTGCGGAATTGCGATCGGATCGAGTCGAGGATTTCAGGCAAATTTAGAAATGTTGCTAAGAGGAAAGAAGCAAGAAGGAAGGGAATTCCCGATGCCCAATTCCCAATTCCCAATGCCCAATGCCCAATTCCCAATTCCCAATGCCCAATTCCCAATGCCCGATGCTCAATTCGTGGATTTTTTGCCTCACATGGGGGCGATCGCGGCGGCGAGGGCAATCGGCTCGACGGGGCCTGTGCTGGCGCCGATGGCTGCTTGTGCGACGGGCTTGCAGTCGATCGCCCGCGCTGTTGATTTGATCCGCACTGGTGAGTGTCAGCGGGCGATCGCAGGTGCTGTGGAAGCGCCGATTACACCGCTGACTGTGGCTGGATTTAACCGGATGGGTGCTTTGGCCGACACTGGCTGCTATCCGTTTGACCAACATCGGGAAGGCTTGGTGCTCGGTGAAGGCGGGGCTTTATTTGTATTAGAATCCGCCGAGCTGGCAAGCCGTCGCGGTGCTAAAATTTACGGGCGAGTTTCGGGTTTTGGCTTGACAAATGATGCTTGTTATGCTATTGCACCGGATATCGGGGGGGAAAGTGCGATCGCGGCGGTAAATCAATGTTTGAAACGCAGCAATTTAGCAGCCGTTGATATCGATTTTGTTCACGCTCACGGTACTGCAACTGATTTAAACGATCGACAGGAAGCACTGTTAATTCAAAAATTGTTTCGCCCTGGAGTTGCTGTTAGTTCGACTAAGGGGGCTACTGCTCATACTTTGGGAGCTTCGGGAGCCTTGGGCGCGGCTTTTTGTTTGATGAGTATTCGAGATGGGATGTTGCCGCCTTGCACCGGCCTGAAAAAACCGGGGTTTGAATTAGATTTTGTTCGCTGCAGGCGATCGACTCTGGTGAGAAATGCGATTTGTTTGAGTTTTGGCTTTGGCGGGCAGAATGCTGCGATCGTCTTATCTGGCGATCGTTAATTTTTGGCAATGCCAGTCGATCGACATTTAAATTGTGCGCTCTCTCTAAAGTTAAAATCTTGTAATGCCTGCTGCAGAACTCGATCGCACATCTAATGAAAAGCTCAAAAATATTACCATATTTATGGATTTTAGTCAATTAGCTAAGAATTTGCGCGAGATTGCTGCTGCTGTCTGAGTCTGGCTCTGCATTCCGGCGATCGCCCTTTCCCGGCCAGGGATGCCAGAACATAGAGCCAGATTCAAGCAGTATTGTCTTTTATCAACCCATCGATGCCGATCGGCGAAAATAGAAAAAATAAACTGTTTAAATTAAGCATTAGGTACTATCTCATGGATCTGGCATCTCATCGATTTATCTCTTATTTTGAACCTCTGCAAGCTGCTCACCTGTGTCAAATAGCTGTATTGGAGAGTTTTGCTGAGGAAACGCTAGTTTTTGACGAAGGAGAAGCCGCCGATTTTTTCTATCTAGTTTTAGCAGGTGCAGTCGAGTTTAGCAAGCGGATTGAAAATAATAAATATCAAGCTATTGCTATCGCTAAGCCAGACGATTTTTTTGGCGAACTCGGAGTTTTAGACGGAGAGCCTCGCAGTGCTAGAGCTGTGGCATTTGGCGGCTCGACTTTGGCAAAAATAGGTCGCCAAGAACTAATAGCAACTCTAGAGTTGGCTCAAGGCAGTTCCGTCCTGCAAATGTTTAATTTCATTATTAAAAACCTGCGCGATACTACAGATCAATATGTTAGCCAGTTCGTCCACAAACAAAAAATGGTATTAGTCGGAGAAATGGTGAGTACAATCATTCACGATTTCAAAAGTCCTTTTACAGGAATTAAACTCTCCAGCGAAATGCTCAAAGAAATGCACCCCGATGAGGAAACTCAGGAGTGGTGCGAACTTATTCAATTACAAGTTCAGCGAATGTTGGGGATGGCTGAAGAAGTATTAGAATTTTCGCGCGGTAACTCTACATTAAGTAAAAAACCAATCAATTTAATCCAGACGTTGCAGCAGTTTGAAAAATTGAACAGAGTTTATTTTGATGCGGCAAAAGTAGATTTAGTGCTGCGGGTAACAGAAGTAATAGTGGAAGCGGACGATAATAAGATTTTGCGCGTTTTGCAAAATTTAGTTGGGAATGCTGTTGAAGCTTTTGGCGGGCGCGGCGGGCGAGTTGAGATTATTGTGACACAAACCGAGGAGTGGGCAGAAATTAGTATTTACGATAACGGGCCCGGCATTCCCTCATCAATTAAAGACAAGTTATTTGAACCGTTTGTGACCTACGGGAAGCGGACTGGTACTGGTTTGGGAACGGCGATTGCTAAGTCGATTGTTGATGCTCACAAAGGAAAAATAACCTATGAATCGGACAATGAAAGAGGGACAACTTTTTACATCCGATTGCCAATCAACATTGTAGAATCGGAGCAAATTTAAGTGGCCGACAGATATCTGGATTTTCTCAATTTTCGTGAAATATAATGTGTAGCGAGTAGCAAAATCAAGTAGAATTTAATTAACGAAATGCTAAAAATCTGATGCCAGTTACTATTCAAACCTTACCCGCAGAAGTTATCAATTTAATTGCCGCCGGCGAAGTGATTGACTCGATCGCCGCTGCGGTACGAGAATTAGTTGAAAATTCTCTGGATGCTGGCGCAACTCGCATCGTTGTGTCTGTCTGGCCCGAACAGTGGCGGGTGCAAGTTGCAGATAACGGTACGGGGATGGATCTGGAAAATTTGCAGCAGGCGGCTTCGCCTCACAGTACGAGCAAAATTACCACGGAAGCAGACCTTTACAAAATTGCTACTTTGGGATTTCGCGGGGAAGCTTTGCACAGTTTGGCTCAGTTGGGCTGTTTGGAGGTTTTGAGCCGATCGAACGATTTGGGATTGGGCGATTTTTGGAAAAATCGAGACACCGCACCAAACCCCGCCAATTCATCGTTTAAGAAGGAAGCAGTTGAAAATGCTCGATCGGGCTGGCGGGTGGTTTACAGCAGGACGGGCGTTGCTGTGGAGGTGGAAACAGTGGCGATCGCCCCTGGTACGGTAGTCACTGTGTCTGATTTGTTTGGCAATTGGCCTGTGCGCCGCACTTTTTTGACTCCGGCACAGCAAATGCGATCGATCCAATCAATCATTCAGCAAATTGCTATTTGTCACCCCCAGGTTAATTGGCAGTTGCGTCAAGGAAATACTGCTTGTTTCTACGTCACTCCTAGCAGTAGGGCGGAACAAATTTTACCTCAATTTGTGCGCGGCGTGCGAGCAAGCGATTTGCAATATTTAAAGTTAGATTTGCCTTCAGTTCCTGAAAAGAATAAATTGCCAGATAGTTTCGCACAGGCGCAATTATTTTTGTCAAAAACAGGGGCGAGTTACCAATTCCCAATGCCCGATGCCCAATTCCAAATTCCCAATTCCCAGTCTCTGGAGTTAGTAATTGGTTTGCCCGATCGCTGTCACCGCAGGCGGCCGGATTGGGTGAAGGTGGCGGTGAACCGGCGGGTTGTGCGATCGCCCGAATTAGAGCAAACTATTCTCAGCGCCTTCGCCCGTACTTGTCCGCGCGATCGCTATCCTCTGTGTTTTGTTCACCTGCAAATCTCCCCCTCAGAAATCGACTGGAACCGCCACCCGGCTAAAGCGGAAATTTATCTGCACGATCCGAGTTTTTGGCAAGCCCAAGTTAGCGCGGCAATCGATCGGGCTTTGCACTTGAATGATGAAGTTTTGCCAGCGCCACATATTCCCGATCGCGTGGGACAATTGCTGAAGGCGTCGGAACAAAAAAGTGCTTACAGTGTAGGAATTGGCGATCGGCCAAACGATGAAGGCGGCGAAGATCCAAAAAATCCTAAAATAGGATTGATGGAACTGAGGGCGATCGCACAAGTTCACAATACTTACATTGTGGCGGAACATTCCAGCGGAATGTGGTTGATAGAACAACACATCGCTCACGAGCGCGTTTTGTACGAGAAATTGTGTGCCGCTTGGCAGCTAAAACATCTCGAAAAACCAGTAATTCTCAGTCAATTATCGGCGCTGCAAATTGAGAATTTATCCCGCTTGGGTTTGGAGGTAGAAATATTTGGCGAACAGCTATGGGCGGCGCGAGAAGTGCCTGAATTGTTAGCCGATCGAGATGACTGTGCGGCGGCGCTTTTTGAACTCAGTAAAGTCGCAGATTTGCAAGCTGCTCAAGTTGCTACTGCTTGTCGCAGCGCTATTCGCAACGGCACTTCTTTGAGTCTTTTGCAAATGCAAAATTTGTTGAATGAATGGCAACAAACTCGCAATCCGCGCACTTGTCCCCACGGCAGACCTATCTATTTTGCTTTGGAAGAATCGACTCTGGCTAGGATTTTTCGCCGCAGTTGGGTGATTGGTAAAAGTCACGGGATTTGAAGGTGTGCGTTACATACAAAACGGCTTTTTTTT